>CACZHN010000016.1 GCA_902780985.1 uncultured Lachnospiraceae bacterium
TGTTCAAAAGCCACGCCTTCATATACGAGACAGGACTTCTCAACTATCTTCGACAGATTTTCCTCTTTAAAGTTTTCCGCGGATACTCCCTGTTCCAGCTTTGACAGATCCAAAAGTCCCGTGATCAGCTTATTCATGCGGTCCGATTCGTACTTTATATTTTCCACATATCTTTTGTTGGATTCATCCGCAACCAGTTCATCCGATGACGCCATACTTACCGCCAACGGAGTTTTAAGCTCGTGGGATGCATCCGCTATAAAGTCTCTCTGCTTATCGAAAGCTTCTCTGGCCGGCTTGGTTATCCAGCCCGTCATAAGTTTTGATATAATGAAGATGACCACTTCGAGAAACAGAAATAAGATGATCGTCTCGAGAAGTGTTTTTCTCAGTTTTGATGAGATATTTTCATTGTTGATGATAACTATGGATCGTCCGTACTTATACTTAAAGGAATATCCACCGAGATAAAGATTGGTTATCTTCGCAGTATCACTTCCGTAAGAACTTATTATCTCATTCGCCGCTTCCGCAGGATCAAATTCACCGGATTCGTTGCCATGGCCGAAGATCTGAATTATGATCGCATTTTCCAGATCAACGGTATAAACCTCGTTATCCACAAACATCATGTTTTCGATGTCCAGGTCTTCCGGTGCCTCTCCTTCAAAAGGTTCGGGCGGCATCATACCCGGTCTTATCCAGTTACCGCGTTCATCCACAATATTCAGATTTTGCCGGACACTTTCATACTCTCTTCTGTAACTCACTACATTTATCAGCACGATACTTACTATCAGGAAAAATGTAAGAATCCCGAAGATTGTAAGAAATATCTTTCTTTCCAGTTTCTTCATATCGGTTCCGCCTTTTACGAATCTGATTCTTCAATCTTGTATCCCATGTTTCTTACCGCCTTCACGGTTATACTCGAATCCAGTGCCTTAAGCTTTTTCCTGACAAATGATATGTAAGCCTCCAGGTTGTTGGACAGAGAATCATTGTCCATGCCCCAGACCCGATCGAATATCATTTCCTTTGAAAGGACCTGATTCGGATTCATCATAAAGTATTCCAGAAGCTGGAATTCCTTATTGTTGATCTTGATACTCTCGCCGGTATCCTTATTGATTATCCCCGGCATCTTGAAGTCCAGCACCGTGTTGCCCATTTCCAGAGAATCCTTTACGGCATTCTCCGTTCTCAGCTGAGCACTCACTCTTGCCACCAGCTCATCCACATGGAATGGCTTCGGCACATAGTCATTGGCACCTTCGCTGAATCCCTTCAGCTTATCGTCCAGCTCGCCTCTTGCAGTCATCATGATGACCTTTGATGCGATGCCTTCCTGTCTTATCTCCTTCAGGATCTCAAATCCGTCTTTCTTCGGCAGCATGACATCCAGAAGGATCAGGTCGTATATTCCGGTCAGGGCATTATAAAGCCCGTCCTCTCCGTCGTAGGACACATCCACCACGTATCTTTCTTTCTTGAGTCTGTCCGAAACCAGATCGGCCAGCGAATGTTCATCTTCAACCAGAAGTATTCTCATATATCTCCTCCTATGCTTCGCTTATCGCCGAAGCTATCGATATATCAATCCTGTTATACGGGATGAGAGTTCACCCAGCAGTCCCTTTACAGCCTGCTCTGCCAAACCTTCTTTATTTTTCGAAAGGTGTCAGAGTTACTTTCTGAGGCATACTTCCTCCGTCCACTACCAGGAAGGAATCTCCCTCAGCATTGTATGTCATGTATTCCGTCTGGGTTTCCGAACCATACCAGGAATCAACCCTTATTACATTTGAATCACAAAGATACATGTAGTATCCGTCTCCCGCACTGAAAGAACGGTTTGCTCCGAAATCACTGTGATTGATGATGATCGCCACAAACTTTGTCTCCGGTTCATCATCGATTATACCGATAAGCAGCTCGTCTATTCCGTCCTTGTTAAGGTCTCTGAGGAGATACCCGAATTTCTTATTCGGATCCTTCTCATCCTGACTCACGGGCAGGTTCGCCGCTTCGTTCTTCCATCCGCTGCTGAAGCCTTCGCTGTAGTACTTCAGCATTCCTTCATACCAGTTCTTATCCGCTTTGTTACCGCATCCGGTAAGCGCAGACACCAGTACCAGCATCACCGCACATATCCTTATCATTCTTTTCATTGTTTCATGTTCCCCTTTTACTTTAATAAACCTCCGTGGAAGAAACACTCATATACTTTCACATCGTTCAGGTATATTTCCTCATAACCCTGAAACCACGTAAAATCCCCTGTTACGCTGCATCTGTATGTGTATTCTCCCGATTGATAAACCGCAGGCCCTCTGTACGGCATCTTTGCATCCGCCGCTCTGAGAGCTTCCTTCAGGAAGTCGCCGCTGAACTTATCACTGAGAACCCTGCCGATATAATTCATGGCATATACGGAAACCCCGCCTTTCCATATAGCCTCTTCGCCGGCAAACTCCTCACCGCCCACATAGGTATCGTGATACATGTAATCTCCGCTTTCGTAACGGAAATCATGGGAAGCGGGTCTTGTAGGATTCACCTCGTTCATGTATGCCGCATAGGTATTTACATTTGCTTCCAGTCTGAATGCTATAAGTTCGTCAAGATCCGTTCTTCTTTCCGACGTAGGACTTGCTTCGCATTCCTGATCCTTCACCAGATAATCCACACTTACATTCATCAGATTACTGATCTGAATGATGTTGTAAATATCCGGAAATACCATAGCCGATTCCCACTTGGCAACCGCCTGTCTTGAAACATTGAGCTTCTCCGCAAGCTCTTCCTGAGTTAAACCTTTACTCTTTCTGAGTATCTGTAATTTTTCTGAAAATACCATTTTCATCACCTCCGAAAACAGTATATTAGAATTTCATTTTCACTGACATAAACCGCCGGTTGCGGTTTTGCTACTCCTGTTATACAACCGTTTCATCATCCCATGCGATTCCGTTCAGGCCTTCCAGAATAGATCCGCAGGCCCACGGCATAAGCGCAAACCAGGTGGATGCAGGCGAGCCGTCCGGATATGTCTCATCCAGAAGTCCTTCGCAGTTGCAGAAGCGTTCCGACATCCAGCCTACTTTTCCGTAACCGAATTCTCCGTCAAATGTATTGTGGCACTGACAGCTCCAGAGCACCGTATCTCTGAGACGGCTTCTGATATAGCTGTCTTCCGCGTTCTTCAGATAGTAGAACATTTCATCCATTACCGAAGAAGACATCGGATGGATATGCGGATTCGTAACGGAAGTCAGGCTTCCTCCGCAGCTGGACCAGCCCACTTCGCTGAGAGGCGGTGTCTTCACCGGTGAGTTATAACAGAACTTAAATGTATACTCATAGTAAAGAGCATCCTTCATATGCTCCAGTATCTGTGCTGCCGCATCCGTATCGCCGCTTTCCGTAAGCATTTCATGTATGTATCTGACAGCTCTGATATAGCTGAGGATTCCTTCGGAATCCATGTTCTTATCTATATCCAGCGGTCCCGCATAACACTCCTGATGTTTTATATATTCATCATGATACCACTTTTCGCTTTCCAGTATGCCCGGAAGATAATCACGTTTTCCCGTGAGATAAGAGTAGTACGCAGCAGCAGCCATGCACCATGCTCCCGAGAAGGAATCGTACTCAACACCGGAACCCGTCTTCTCCGAGAATACATACGGATACTCTCCGTCTCCGTTACGGCTCTTCTCAGTGCGGGCTATGACTCTTTCCGCGTAAGCCATCCAGTCGTCATGAACCGTTCCGTTACGCTTCTCGAGTTCGTAAGCCTTGAGGATAAGATATACGCTCTGTCCCACAAGGTAAGCCACATGTCCCGGAGTATTCTGCTTATCATACCACCAGCCGTGATTGCTCCATACTCCGTCATGCTCTGCCAGGAACGGCAGATCGTTCTTTGCATTTATACTTGTCTTAACTATATGATCTATCAGTTCGAGAGCCTGTGCCTTCATCTTGTCGTTATCCAGACGATATCCGGACATGAGCATAGGAACGCCTGCCGAAAGTCCGTTGGTCCATGAGATCGACGGAAGCAGTCTGTTCTCGAAATGATCTCGCTTATCAAATACGAAGCAGGTATATGCATGGCTTTCAGGCACCCATGCGTACTCTGCGATGGCCGTTGATATCTCTCTTACCGTCTTTGAAACCGACGATGCAGTACGAGGACTCTCATGGAAGATCTCGTATACATTTTTCAGTATGTCATGTATTCCTCTTTCATCCTCCGCCGGAATGTCGTAGCAGTAAAGCTTAACGTCTACAGACTCACCGGCCTTTATCTCGAAGCAGTTTTCACCCAGTTCTTTTCTCGGAAGGATGCTGTGGGAATGGAAGAACATCCAAGGAGCGTTCTCATATCCCAGTGTGTACCATACCTGTCCCTGTTCCAGAGAACATCCGAATCCCGCATACTGATTGAACTCACCGGCCTGTCCCGGGAACCACTGAGTTCTGTCGCCGTCTTTCTTTATGTAATACGGTGATGCCGCAAATCCCGTAAGTCTTCCGTTAAGATATTTCATCGCACAAGGATGGGACATTCTGTCGCTTCGTACCATCCACCAAGGTGCTGCAGGCATTTCCTCCTGCATTCTGAGTCTCGGTGTCTTACTGTCCACCACGAGAGGTGCTTCTCCTCTGTTTGTTCCGTACATAAATCCCGGCAGATAGAAACGGGCATCAGCATCCGTTCCCTCTCCGTCGGACATTCCAATCCTGATAACTCCGGAAAAGTCTTCTTTAGCGGTGATCCTGACGGTCATCTCCTTCGGAAATCCCGGCTTTTCTTCTACTACTTCCGCGCTGAGACCGCTGTCTTCGATCGGTGCGTAATCATCCGTACCTTTTCTTCTTGCCGTATATTCGATCTTAGTCTCTCTCGGTTCACATAAGAAGCCCCCACAAGGCAATTTAAGAAGCCTTACGTCGTTACCGAATATATTTACGGGTTCACCGGTTATCTCGCCTCTACAGGCCTTCTCGGCCCCTTCAAGAAGCTGATAAACCAGTTCCGGCTTCACCGGAAATGTACCGTGCATCGCATATATCTCATCATACTGTCCGTCATACTCGGTAAGGTGTCTGAGACTCTTGATATAAGTATTCATGTTCCTCATAGGACCAAACATGAAAATGCTGCCGTCCTGCACCGAATCGCCTGCGATCAGCACTCTGTTTTTCTCGTCCAGCAGAGCTATGCTTCCCGGCGTATGTCCCGGAATATCAATAACCTTAAGCGTACGTTCTCCGAGATCTATAGTCCTTCCTTCGTGAATAGGAACTATACGTCCTTTTCCGTTATGATTTCTGTAATTCTCTTCTTCCTCATGACTCATATAGACTTCTTCGAAAGCGGCATTGCCCGCTATATGATCCGGATCCGCATGAGTGTTCACCATAATGATCGGAAGATCGGTAAGTCCTCCTGCAATCTCCGCTGCGTCGGCGGTGGTCATTCCCGAATCGATAAGCGCAGCCTTTTCAGTACCGCAAAGAAGGAAGAATCTTACATCTCCGTCCTCAATTCTCCATGTGTCGTCGTTGATCTTGATTATTTCAGCCATTTAAATACCTCCCATATAACTCCGGCAACCACACCCCTGGGGTAATTTTATCATATTTTCCGCTCTGCGTTTTTAGTTTTCCCGAACTCTCTCTTTTCGGCAATGAGGAATATCAATCCTCTGAATATAAGCTCTCCGCACATAACTATCCATACGCCTCTAAGTCCCAGATATGACGCGGCTATGGCCGAAAGCGGAAGCCTTACGCACCACATACTTATGAGGTTAAGCGCACTCGGTATCTTCGTCTTTCCCAATCCGCGGAATACGCCTTCTGCCACAATGGATGCTCCGAACATCGGTTCCGCGAGAGCTTCTATCCTGAGTATTTCCGTACCAAGTTCTCTTACCCTTTGATCCGGCGTCATGATGCCGATCATCTGAGGTGCAAAGATATAAAGAAGGATTGCGGTGCCTGCCATTATAAGCATTCCCAGATAGACAGACAGCATGGATAGATGTTTTTCCTCATCTCTTCTTCCCGCTCCCTTTGCTTGTCCTACCAGCGTGGTTGCCGCATGGGCTAAGCCGTATCCCGGCATGTAGCAGAGGCTCTCTGCCGTTATGGCAAATGAATTGGCGCTGATGGCTACATTTCCCAAAGGGGAAACTATCTTAGTGGATACCACATATGCGGAACCCATAATAAGCGAACTTCCCATAACCGGCAGTGAGACTTTTACGGTATCCCACCACTTATCAAATCCGAGAAATCCCTTTTCGCCGCTGCGAAGATGAAGTTTCTTCGAGAATACAAGTACTGACAGAAGTATGGTCACAGTTCCCACCGCTTCCGCGCTCATGGTTCCCAGTGCCGCACCCATAACTCCCATGTTAAATCCCGGGACCGTCAGCTTCATGCCGAGGATTTCCACTGCTCTTGTCGGATAAATGAATATCATGTTAAAGAGCACATCCATAAAACAGAGTGCGATATTGATGATTCCCGGAAGTTTCATATTGCCGCTGCATTCCAGCATGCCCGAACCTGTATGGATTATCATCATAAACGGCAGGCTCAGTGCATATATCAGGAAATAATCCGATGCGTTCTTTATTACCGAAGCGTCACCGCCCATCCATACAGGAAGCCTCTTGTGTATCAGGATTCCGATAAGCATCAAAACAAAAGCAAATCCCAGAACGGTTATAAATCCCGATTTTACATACCTTCTGGCCCGCTTATCATCTCCCGCTCCGATGGCATGGGCTATTCCAACCGTAAATCCCACACCTACCGCTCCCGCCAGACCGCCTATGAGCCAGGTGGTCGTGGCTACGACGCCTATGGACGCGGAAGCATCTGCACCCAGACTGCCTACCATGGATGCATCGATATATTCCATTATTATCGTTGATATCTGCGCAAGGATTGCAGGAACACTCAGCTTCAGAACCAGTTCGATCTGCTGTCCCGTGGTAAGCTTCTCTCCTTCGCGCATCTGTTTTAAAAGATCTTGTTTCATAATGATGATTATACGTTAGAGAGCGTGTATTTGAAAATAAAAAAATCCCGCTCAAACCCCCGTCCCCGAGTATCATTGTTAAAAATTTATATTAATGTTATAATATGAAATTGTTTTATATATTTAGTGAAAGGGGAATCAAAATGGGTGTATTATCAACGCTCTTCTCAAACGTTCAGAATCTGAACATAAAACAATTGATCATGTGGGTGATCGGAGCAGTTCTTATCTATCTTGCGATCAAGAAAAAGATGGAGCCTACGCTTCTGCTTCCTATCGGATTCGGTGCGATTCTTGTAAACCTGCCTATGTCCGGTGCCATAACACAGAAAGTAGGGGAAATCGTACAGGAAGGTCCGATCTCAATTCTTTTCGAAAGCGGAATTGCCAACGAGCTCTTCCCACTGTTACTCTTTGTCGGTATCGGTGCGATGATCGACTTCGGTCCGCTTCTTTCAAATCCGAAACTTATGATATTCGGTGCAGCGGCACAGTTCGGTATTTTCTTCACACTGAGCCTTGCTTCACTCTTCGGATTCGAACTTCGTGACGCAGCTTCAATCGCTATCATCGGTGCTGCCGACGGACCTACATCAATCTTTGTTGCCACATATTTCGGAACAAAGTATATCGGTGCTATCATCGTTGCAGCATATTCATACATGGCACTTGTACCTATCGTACAGCCGCCTGTAATCAAGCTTCTCACAACAGAGAAGGAACGTAAGATCAAGATGTCTTACAATCCGGGAAATGTATCCAAGACAGCAAAGATCATCTTCCCTATATTTGTTACAATCCTTACGGGAATCGTAGCTCCGAATGCGGTAGCTCTTATCGGTTTCCTGATGTTCGGTAACCTTATCCGCGAGTGTGGTGTTCTTGATTCACTTTCAATGACAGCTCAGGCGGATCTTGCCAACCTGGTAACTCTTTTCCTCGGAATCACAATCGCAGAGAAGATGCAGGCCGATGCTTTCCTTAATCTTCAGACACTTCTGATCCTCGGACTCGGACTTATCGCATTTATCTTCGATACAGCCGGCGGAGTTATCTTCGCAAAGATCATCAACATCTTCGCAAAGAAGAAGATCAACCCTATGATAGGTGCAGCGGGAATCTCCGCTTTCCCTATGTCGGCAAGAGTTGTACATAAACTCGGACTTGAGGAGGACAGTTCAAACTTCCTTCTTACTCACACAATCGGTATAAATGTATCAGGTCAGATAGCTTCCGTTATAGCCGGTGGTCTTATCCTTAACCTGATTGCAAGATAGGAGGTCTCACATGAAAATAGATGTAAATGCATTCTTAAATTCCCTTCCTATCATGGGTGTGGGACTGCTGGGAATATTCATAGTAACCGCAGTAATCATTATCGGTATATATGTTTTAAAGGCATTAACAGCAAAGTCTGCCGATGCAGAAGCTGAGGCTGAAAAAGCCGCTTCGGAAGCAGCTGCAAAGAAACCGGCAGCAGCCGGCGAAAAGAAAGAATCCGCTCGGGATCTTTTAAAAGAAAGAGAGAAGACGGATTTCCTCGATGAAGTGGAAAACAACTATATATCACACGATCTTTAAATCAAAAAGGGATATCGGACAAAACCGATATCCCTTTATTTTTAATTCTCAAACGGTCTTACTCTCAAAGTAACACCCAGTTCGTCGCATATCTGCTGACATTTCTTTATCTTTTCTTCAGGCATAACCTGCTCGACTACCGTCATTACCACGTTCGGAACGTATCTCTTGGCGAGAACCGCAAATTCCTTCAGTGCTTCATAAGACTTGATGCCGAATCTCGAACGGGTCAGTTCCAGAAACTCTTCCTCATTCGGTGCATTGAGTGATATCGAAATGGTATCAACTCTTCCTTCGAGTTCCGGTGTAACATCACGCTCATAGATCAGATTTGCCAGTCCAATGGTATTTACTCTTACCTTCAGTGACGGATACTTCTGCTTTAATGTATCGACCACCGTACAAACATCAGCAAGTCTTTCCAGCGGTTCGCCGAATCCGCAGAATACCAGTTCATTTATCACACTCAGATCATACTGAGCAAAAAGCTCGAGAACCGCATCCACACTCGGCTCGCCTTCTTTGAGCCAAAGGGTGTTGTCCTCCATCATTTCCTTTGTATGGCGAAGACAGAATACGCAGTTGCACGGACATTTGTTAGTCATGTTCACGTATATATTCCTGCCTGTCAGGTCTCCGCTTTTCGATATATCAAGATAGCCTTCGCTTCCTACCTCGCCTGTTACAGTATATAAAACCATATCTAATCCTCCATAAGATCCTTCATGTACATTTCAAAGCAGAGTCCCCAATAAGAAGGAACCTGATGATCTTCGCAGTACTTTATACACTTCGAAGCAAACTCCGCAGCCTTTCTGACCGAGTCGTAAAAGCTGTGTCCGTTCATGTACATTCCCGCGATAACGGAACTTATTACATCGCCCGTACCGCTTCTGTCTTCTCCGATCCTATCCACCATAACGATCTGAGGATCTTCGCCCTTACTGTAGATATAGTTCATTATCTGCTTCTTATGGAAAGGAATTCCCGTAACCACTATGTGATCCGGACCTTTTTCCGAAAGCTCCATGCACATATCATGCAGTTCGTCTATGCTGAATTTACCGTTGCCGTAATCCCTGTCCAGAAGCGTACAAAGCTCCGTAACATTCGGTGTCAGTATATTCGCATATCCCACCAGTTCTTTCATCTTCTCACACATTTCCGGCGTATATGTCTTATAAAGCTGTCCGTAATCTCCCATTACCGGGTCGATAAGGATAACCGACTTATCCGTCTTAAATGTATGAATGAAATCTATAACTATATCAACCTGTTCCTTGGAACCGAGGAATCCGGTTGCAATCCCGTCGAATTCCATCTTCAGGTTTTTATATGTCTGTATATAGTCCCTCATCTTAGGAGTATAGTCGTCAAAGAAATACTCCGGGAACTGTGTATGTGTTGATAAGATTGCCGTAGGTACAGTAACCGCCTGTATCTTCATGGCTGATACGATCGGCGCCATTACCGCTATGGAGCATCTTCCGAAGCCCGTAACGTCATTGATGAGCGCCAGCTTTTTCTGCTGCATTTCAGATTATTCCTCCGTGAAAAACAATGTGTCTTTATTTGACGAGGAATAGTATACCAATACGGACGGATTATTTCAAAACTTTAATTGCATCAGCGATAGTTTTTTCCAATGCCTCTCTGCCGTACTTATCGACTTCCGCCTTATTCTTCTCACCGTGAGTGAGACAGCCGGCTCCTCCGATACAGCCTCCGATGCAGGCCATACCTTCGATAAAGTTGGCATCGAGAACGTTCTTGCTCTTCTTCAGGAGAGCTACGCGGCATTCTTCAATACCGTCGCAGGCTACAGCCTTCAGATCAAAATCAATATTCTGCTCTTTAAGCGCCTCTGTTACAGCATCCGAAAGGCCTCCGCTTCTTGCGAAGATTCTTCCGAAGTAAGATGCATTATCAAGTACATCCTCATCCAGTGTTGTGATATCTATATCCTTGCTGTCGAACAGTGCCTGCAGCTCTTCAAATGTTATGACCGAATCCACATAAGGCTTCACATCTTCCCTCTGCATTTCGGCTTTCTTGGCTGTACAAGGTCCGATGAATACCACCTTAGCCTTCTCATGAGTATCCTTGATATACTTAGCCAGCGCTGTCATAGGCGATGGGTTGTGAGATATCAGAGGTACCAGATCCGGAAATGCAGACTTAATATACTGTACAAATGCAGGGCAGCATGAGCTTGTCAAAAATCCCTTTTCGGCCAGTTCCTTCGACTCAGACTCGGCTACCATATCCGCACCGAGAGCAGCTTCGATGACCGTAAAGAATCCCAGCTTCTTAAGTCCTGATATAACCTGACCCAGCTTCGCATAGGCAAACTGACTTGATATGGAAGGAGCCACTATGGCATATACCTTGTACTCGCTGTTATCCTTACTCTTCTTGATCATATCGATAACATTCAGTATGTAAGACTTATCTGTAATGGCACCGAACGGACACTGATATACGCAGGCGCCGCATTGTATGCACTTGCTGTTATCGATGGCTGCAGCATTATCTTCATTTATGGAAATAGCCTTAACCTTGCAGGCAACCTGGCAAGGACGCTTTCTGTTGATTATGGCAGAGTAAGGGCAGACCTTTGCGCACTGACCGCACTCCACGCATTTGGATTTATCTATATGTGCCACATGATTATGATCGAAGGATATCGCACCCCTCTTGCAGACATCCTCGCATCTGTGGGCAAGACATCCACGGCAGGAATCGGTTACCGAATAACCGGCTGCGGGACATTCGTCACAGGCTATATCTATAACTTCGATAACATTCGGATTATCCGTATCTCCGCCCATGGCGATCTTTATACGCTCTCCGAGTATCGCTCTTTCCTTATATACGCAGCAGCGTGTTGTGGGAGTTTTTCCCGGTACGATCATCTGCGGTATATCCAATATATTTTCAAGGAGTGTATCATTCCACGCCTGACGTGCTACCTCTCTTAAAACTTTATATTTAAGGTGTTGTACCTTTGTATCAAATTTTCTGACTCCCATAACCATACTCCTAAAAATAACTAACTTTAATTTTCTTTCCCATCTTCCTTAGGCATTCGGAAAGTTCTTCAACCAGATTCATCTTGATGTTGTATGTGATAGGCAGTTCGGGATTCTGATGTGCCGGATTCACGGCCCTGCCCACGTAGAAATTAATATCGGTTGCCTCTTCAAACAAAAGTCTGCATATAAGCGATGCACCGTCTCTCTGAAAACTCCACTTCTCGTAAAGCTCATTTGCGCCCAGGGCATCTTTTGCATATTCAATAACTTTATTTATGGTTATAACGCCTTCCGTTACAAGATCGACTCCTTCGATCTCCGCAATCGGAGGCACGTCACCTCTCTCGAATTCCAGACTGGCCTTTACAGGTTTTCCCAGATATTTTGCGGCTATGGATGATGTAGTTCCGCCGCAGATGATGTGCTTGCCCTCCTTTGAGAAGAACAGCGACATCATCCTGTCACCGTCATCGCGATTACGCGGCGGTCCGAATAGGATATTCATCGGTTCTCTCTTTCTCACCTTAACTACACACGCTGTCGCGTCATCTCCCGGATGATATCCGTATTCTTTATCACATTGATCCACCAGCATGGTGGCAAGAGTCTTGGCTGTATAGCCCGCCACCACAAGTCTCTGCATAAACTCAGCTATGTCTTCGATCTTCCATCCGAAGTTAAATGCGAGACCGATACCCGCATGCGGGCAGCCGTCGCTCATGGCGATCATGCAGTCATCTTCCTGCAGGCTGATCACCGATTTCAGGATCTTCTTATTATCTATGGTCAGTTCTGTTTTCGGATAATCGTAGATTTCATTATTACGTAAAAATATGACCTTCGGATTGTCATACTGAATAATCTCTACCATCGAATTTTCAATTATATGTATGATCGTAAACGTGGAATAAGCCACTCCTCTTATGGAGCAGATCGGAAGTGTAGCCGCTATTGTGGATACACAATCTTCCAGCTTAAGTCCCGCTGCCATCATGGTGGAAATGATCTTGGACGTAAGGGTTGAAAGTATGCTGGCTTTCACCCCGCTGCCAAGACCGTCCGCAAGCACGATAACCTGAGAGTTCTCGCCCTGATTTACTATCTCCACATGATCTCCGCAGAGAAGCTCACCTTCATGATTTATGCTTTTCCAGCCGATGTCGGCACAAAGATTATTCATTAATGATAGACTCCTTCAGTTTTGTCAGGGCAATCTTGGTCTCCGCAGTGGTTTCACCCAGGAGAGAAGCTATTTCCTGAACAATTCTCATCTGCTTATCAACAACTTTGTCAGCTATCTCAACAGTCTGACGGCTGATTTCTTCATTCTTCTCTCTCTGTGTCTCCTCTTTGGTGACATCACGGAATATACCCAGGATGAGGTGATACTCTCTATCGTAAACTATGGTCTTATCCACGTACTTTCCGTACTCGGCCAGATATTCGCGCTTATCTCGAATTGTTCCTCCGTAGGTCATTACCTTATTGAAATCCGTAGGATCCAGAACACGTACAACCTGATCTCCCATGATATCTCCGGCACTGCGAAGATTGAGTATCCGTAATGCCGCGTTGTTGACCTGCTGAACCTCAAGCTTTTCATTGAGTACTATCAGTCCGTTCGGTGTATTTCTCGCTATCGTATCGGAGAAATTCTCCGCACGTTCCTTCAGGTACGGCAGACACATGGAGATTTCCGCCTTACCCTGCAGAATTGCGATAGCCTTTTCACGGCAGGTATTATATCCACAGGAACCACAGTTCAGTTCGTCATCCGGCTTTATCTTACCCATCTGACGAAGAGTCTCTTTGATTTCCTCCTCACTAGGTGTTTCCAGTCGGCGTTCTATCATTTCAAAATGCTTTTCCATGGCTCTCGGTTCAGGCTGCTCTATGTCGAAATCCTTCTTGCCGGCATAATTCGAAACAGCGATAAAATCCTTTACCGGCGAGCGATGGAACTTCTCCATGACCGGCCCGCCTACGCAGCTGCCTGCGCAGGCTGACATCTCAATAAAACATTTATGTAGGTTGCCTGATTCTATATCTTTAAGAGCCGCAATACAGTTTTCCGTACCGTCTATAGCCATATAGCTGTACTCCGGATTGCTCTTTTCCATGGTCTTCAGTATTCCGCCCGTTGTCGGGAAGAATCTTGCACGGCTTTTCTCCTCCGTGCTCATTTTCTTTTCGATCTCTATTTTTTCCTCTTTAAGCCATGCGGTCAGCTCATCAAATGTAAGCACCGCATCAACTATACCCTCGTAATGCTGTGCTTCATCCTTCTTGGCTACACAAGGCCCTATAAATACCGTTTTTGCGTTCGGCATACGCTTCTTTATATCAGTGCAGTGTGCCTGCATCGGTGAGAGCACATCCGCCAGAAGCGGCAGAAGTGCAGGAAATTTCTTTTGTATCAACAGATTTACGGAATGGCAGCTTGAAGAGATGATGATATCTCTTGTTCCCTCATTTACCATTCGATCATATTCTCTTTTGACAATGGTCGCACCAAGTGCGGTCTCCTCTACATCATAAAACCCCAGTTTTTTAAGTGCTTCACGCATTCCCTCAATTCCGACTCCTTCGTAGTTTGCTACGAAAGAAGGAGCAAGGCTTACAACTACCGGATTACCGCTCTGAAGAAGAACCTTTGCTTTTTCCGTTTCTTCAACAATCTCTTTTGCACCCTGCGGACATACAACAAAACACTGACCGCACATGATGCATTCATTTCCGATAATGTACGCCTGATTTCCCGAAAAGCGGATAGACTTTACGGGACAATGACGGATACACTTATAACAATTTTTACAATTTGACTTTTTAAGAGTGAGACATTCCATTAAACTTTGCCCTTTCCTCCTCTAAGGCTTTCATAACTTTGTCGTTAAAGAATTCTTCGAATCTTTCCGGTATTATTCCGCAATGGACTTCGTCGTTTACCGTTATCGTTACTCCTATGCGGTTGCACTGGCCGGTGCAAAAGCATCCGGCCAGTGTTATCTCATTATCAAGTTCGTGTTCCTGAATAGCCTGTTGAAACATTTCAACGATTTTTTCGGATCCTTTTAAATGGCAGGATGAGCCGACACAAATCTGAACTATCATATTACTTCACCTTCGGCAGAACCGAAGCTTCGAAAAACTCCTTTACGCTTTCCGGGGTTACCGAAAAGAAATCCTCGTCAACCATTACGCAGACACCCTGCTGGCATTTGCCCATGCAGAATGTTCCGGCCAGTTCGACTTTATCTCCCAGGTTATGCTCTCTGATAAGATACTGAAGCTGTTCTACAACCTGTCTCGATCCCTTAATGTGGCAGGAAGAACCGATACATACTGTAATTTTCATGTTATATTTCTCCTTATTCGTAATCTACAACGTTGACCCATGAAAGCAGGAATTCGCGTTCTTTCTCATTTCCCTTAACAGACTGGGAAGCCGCAACGATAGGCATCCACTTCTGAACATACTGCTTTGCCGTATTGCTCTTCTTACAGAACAGGTCGAGGTACTTCTTGGCACCTTCGATATCTCCGTTCAGCCAGAAAAGAAGATATGTACGGGCAACATCAGCAGATGCATTTCCCTGTGTTGCATGAGACCAGTCGAGGATATACGGAGTATCGTCACCTGATATGATTATGTTGGACGGGTTGAAATCTCCGTGGCAAACCTTGTTATGCTTAGGCATACCCTCAAGACGTGTATGCAGATCATAACGTGTTGTTGCATCAAGCTCTGTAGCACTGATCTTACGATTCATCTTGTCCTTAAGCTTGTTGAGAAGCGGACATGTCTTCTGATGAACGGAAAGCTGCAAGTCTACGAACAACTCAAGATACTCATCTTTCTTGTCCGGGTTTTCCTCCATAAGCTGGGCCAGTGTCTTTCCCTTGATATATTCGAAGACAATTGCCCACTTTCCGTCGATCATTGTTACCTCGAGAACTCTCGGAATGTTAAGTCCGGTCTCTTCTATTCTTGCCTGATTCAAAGCCTCGTTTAAAACATCGGCCTTGGAATAATCTTCATTGAAAACCTTGATACATCTGCCGCCGTCGCGGTAAATTGTCTTATCTTTTCTTACTGCAATTACTCTGTCCAGTTTCATACCATTCTCCTCCTTACGCTTTCTTTGTCTTACGATAAGCGCCCTTAACCTTATCAACCTTTGGTGCTTCTGCTATATCGGCAGCGGTAGGCTTCTTTGTCTCTTCGAAATGCTTTCCGCCGTAATATGCATTCAGATACATCTGCTTGATCTCTGACATTAACGGATAACGTGGGTTTGCACCTGTGCACTGATCGTCAAATGCCTGCTCAACCATATCATCAAGACGGTCCAGGAAGTCCTTCTCATCGATTCCGTAATCCTTGATGGTATCCTTGATGCCGACCTTTGCCTTAAGTTCGTTAACTGCCTTGATAAGGTTTTCGAGTTTCTCTTCATCTGTCTTTCCGCCAAGACCGAGTGCATCGGCAACTTCGGCATATCTTGCGAGCGTATGAGGATGATCGTACTGTGAGAAAGTTCCCATCTTTGCAGGAGCTTCAGCTGCATTAAAACGAAGTACCTCTTCGATCATGAGGGCATTAGCAACTCCGTGTGGCAGATGATGGAAAGCACCGAGTTTGTGAGCCATTGAATGACATACTCCCAGGAAGGCATTCGCAAATGCCATACCGGCCATAGTAGCGGCATTTGCCATTTTCTCTCGTGCTTCGATATCTGTCTGGCCGTTCTCATATGCTCGCGGCAGATATTTGAATATATTCTTGAGAGCCTGGATAGCAAGACCGTCGGTATAATCCGTTGCAAGCATTGCAGCATAGGCTTCAAGCGCATGTGTTACAGCATCAATACCGGATGCTGCTGTCAGTCCCTTAGGAGCTGACATATGGAAATCTGTATCGATGATCGCCATATTAGGGAGAAGCTGGTAATCCGCAAGCGGATACTTAACGCCCGACTTCTCATCTGTGATAACTGCGAAAGGTGTTACTTCGGAACCTGTTCCGGCAGATGTCGGAATAGCTATGAAGTATGCCTTCTCTCCCATCTTAGGGAATGTATATATTCTCTTACGGATATCGATGAATCTCATTGCCATATCCATAAAGTCAGCTTCAGGATGCTCATAGAGTACCCACATGATCTTACCTGCGTCCATAGCGGAACCACCACCGAGAGCGATGATCGTATCAGGCTTAAATGCTCTCATCTGTTCAGCACCGCGGAGAGCACACTCAAGTGTCGGATCCGGAGCTACATCGTAGAAGCAGCTGTATTCGATGCCCATTTCTTCAAGCTTCTCGAATATCGGCTTTGCATAACCGTTTGTGTAAAGGAACTGGTCTGTTACGATGAAGGCACGCTTCTTATTCATAACATTCTTCAGCTCATCAAGTGCAACAGGGAGACATCCCTTCTTGATATATACCTTCTCAGGTGCTCTGAACCAAAGCATGTTTTCTCTCCTTTCGGCAACTGTCTTGATATTCAAAAGGTGCTTAACACCTACATTTTCTGAAACGGAGTTTCCACCCCATGAGCCGCATCCGAGAGTAAGTGACGGTGCAAGCTTAAAGTTGTAAAGATCACCGATACCACCCTGTGATGAAGGAGTATTTACAAGTATACGGCAGGTCTTCATGCGTGCTGTGAACTCAGCAAGCTTATCCTTTTCCGTAACTTCGTTAAGATATACGGAAGATGTATGACCGTAACCGCCGTCAGCGATAAGATGCTCTGCCTTGTTAAGAGCATCAGCGAAGTCTTCTGCCTTGTACATAGCAAGTACAGGGCTGAGCTTCTCATGTGCGAACTCTTCGGAGATGTCTACGCTTTCAACTTCTCCGATAAGGATCTTTGTTCCTTCCGGAACCGTTACTCCCGACAGTTCTGCAATCTTAGCAGCAGACTGACCAACTATCTTGGCATTAAGAGCGCCGTTGATGAGTATGGTCTTACGAACCTTCTCTGTCTCTGCCGGGTTAAGGAAATAACAACCGCGTGCTGCAAATTCTTCTTTGACTGCATCATATATATTTTTAAGAACGATAACAGACTGCTCGGATGCACAGATCATACCGTTATCAAATGTCTTGGAGTGAATGATGGAGTTCACTGCAAGAAGGATATCTGCGGTATCGTCTATGATCGCCGGGGTATTACCTGCGCCTACGCCTAAGGCAGGTTTACCGCTTGAATAAGCAGCCTTTACCATTCCCGGACCGCCTGTGGCAAGGATGATGTCAGCTTCTTTCATAACGAAATTGGTCATGTCCAGGCTAGGTACGTCGATCCAGTCAATGATTCCTTCCGGAGCACCTGCAGCAACCGCAGCCTCGAGGACAAGCTTTGCTGCTGCTATCGTACTGTTTTTAGCACGCGGGTGTGGGCTGATGATTATAGCGTTACGGGTTTTAAGAGCTATCAGGCATTTGAATATTGCAGTGGACGTTGGATTTGTTGTAGGTATAACTGCTGCAATCACACCGATCGGCTCTGCGATCTTTTTCATACCGTATGCTGTATCTTCTTCGATAACACCACAGGTCTTGGTATTCTTGTAAGCATTGTAAATGTATTCGGATGCGTAGTTGTTCTTGATAACCTTATCTTCAACAACACCCATTCCTGTTTCTTCTACCGCCAGCTTAGCGAGAGGGATTCTTGCTTTGTTAGCAGCGGAAGCGGCAGCTAAGAATATCTTATCAACCTGCTCCTGTGTGTAGGTAGCAAAAATTCTTTGTGCCTTTCTTACACGTTCGATTGCTTCTTCAAGCTTTTCAACGCTGTCAACGATTTCATAATCCTTTACGTCCATTTTTCTCCTCCTGATCCTGATTTTTTAATTGGTTATTAAGGTGTGCGAGGGCAAGTGCCAGATTCTCGTTCTGAAGCAGTATCCCTCCGGGAACACTGAGTTTACACGGAGCAAAATTCCATATTGCCTCAATACCGCTCTGAACCATTTGATCACATACCACCTGGGCCGATCCTTCACCTACGGTGATGATACCCAGCTTTATCGAATGGCTTCTGCAGAAAGACTCAAACTGATTCATGGGGAGAATCTCCGTCTTTCCGTTCAGATTTATTACCTGTTCGTTGGAATCAAAGGCGGCTGATATCTTAACGCCGTATCTTTGAAATTCGTCATATTCCAGCAGTGCTCTTCCGAGCCTTCCGGCTCCCACCAGCACAGCTTCGGTCAGACGATTGTATCCCAAGGCTTCTTCAAGCTTTTCGATCAGTTCCTGCGTCACATAACCGAGTTTGGGTTTACCCGCACCGCTTACGGCAGCAAGATCTTTTCTTACCTGGACTTCGCCAAGCTCAAGTTTTCTGGCTATCGTCGTTGCCGATATATTCGAAAACTCATCGGCCGGAAGTTCCCGCAGCATTCTCAGATATTCCGGAAGTCTGCCGAGGGTTGCCTTTGAAACAGATAATTTTTCCATTGCCCTGCCTCCTTTTTGATTTCAACCTTATCATAAATATAATTCCGATGATTGAAAATTCTTAAATTAGATAATCGGTATTATCAATATCGATAAGACCCGTATCGAGAAGAGGAAAATGCAATAAAAAAGGGAAGGCTTACGCCTCCCCTAAAACTCTCTGATTATTTTTTTGTCTGTGAAACAGTTTCCTTAAACCCACCGTGATCATAATTGTGATGAGCATATCCGGAATCGTATATCCCACTACGAAGTCGTACTTCATGAGAATTCTGTAAATGACAAATCCTACGATCCAGGCAACGCCTGCTGCGGCATCAACCTTTATATCCGTCTTTTTATGTTTAAGGATAAACTGATCCGCAATCTGTACGGAGATCATCGGTGCGAATACCGATCCGATAAAGTACAGAAATTCCGTTATATTTTCCATCGGGAATATGATCGCTCCGACGGTTCCTATCACCGTATCTATAATTCCCGGAAGATTTACTTTTATATTATGACCTATCGTAGGTCTGCCCTCAGGTTCCTTAGGAAGCTTATCCTTAGGAAAAAGAGCGAATGTTGACTGGTTGCAGGAAAATGCATCGATAAAGTTTGTCGTAACACAGGAAAAAACAATGATGAACAGTCCCGCTGCCCCCAGACCTGCTTTCAGCATTATCTGATCTATTCTTGTCTCATGAGTGATGACCGCTGCTCCCAGACCGATGATATACATCCATGTACTTGCCACTGTATAAGTCAGGCATGCCGCAAATGTTGTCTTAACCGGCTTCTTCGCCTTATACGTATAATCGGCTATCATAGGGATCCA
>CACZHN010000017.1 GCA_902780985.1 uncultured Lachnospiraceae bacterium
AACTCAGCAGACTCGCTGAAGATTTCACAGAAGAATGCGGTACGAACATAAGTTTATCCCTGTCCATGGGAACCGATGCTCCGGATGAGGACGAAGATGAAGAAGATGAAGAAATTGCCGAATCCGTCGTATTTGCAAAAAAGGGATATTACGACGAGTTTTTCGAATAAGGTTCCGGAGGGTAAGATGAAAAGAAATGTAAGAAAAGTCGGTTTTATTCTTATTAAGACCGCTTTATCTGTTATGCTTCTTACCGGCTGCGGAAAAGCGGAAACCGTAACAACAGAGGTTACCGCGGCGGCAGGACCTGAGGACTTTACCGAAGACATCACGGAATCATCGTTAATAACCAATGATACTCTTTTTATCAATGTAGATAAGTTCATGAATTTTTATAACCTGACCGAAAAAGATGTACCTCGTGAGTATGTTCAGGATTATATATGGTCAAACAGGATCAGTGCCGATGAAGTATTGGACGGAAAAGTCGATTTCGGAAACAAGGTACAGAGCGACTATATCCTTAACAATGACTGCTTTAAATATGTCTCTACAAATTTTTACGGAGCAGAAAGCAGCCTTCCCATATCAGTATATATGGACAATGCAACTATGATAAAGATCGAATTCGCTTATGCTGACGGAGAACTTGAAGCAACTCAGACCGCCATTATCGATCTTAAAAATCAGATGATATATTACGATAGATTTGGTATTGATACTTTAGAAGATGCGGATTTGTCAGCACCTCTGAGCGAAGAACAGGTTGCAGCCATTCGCGAGGAACTGCCTCAGCATATAACGGAATTTGCCGCTGACGGAGAATGGAAAGACTCTATGGACTACAGTGTATTTTTTGAAATGCGGGATGATAAATACGAAAGAAAATTTATAGCCGCATACGGCTGTGAGAGTCCTAAAATTCCCGGATTTGAAGAATACTGGAAGAACTTATATAAAACCAGCTTTCTTGAGAACTGGCGTCTCAGGGATGAGGTTGAATAAACGGGTGATATAATGAATTTAAAAGAAACAAGTAAATATATGAGTCTCATATTGAGACATAAGCCGGAGACCATCGGTATAAAACTGGATGAACACGGGTGGGCAAAGGTAGACGAACTGATAGCCGGAATCTCCAAAACTCATACCATGAATATGCAGATTTTGGAAGAAATAGTATCTACCGACGAAAAGCAGAGATATTCATTTAATGACGATAAGACCCTGATAAGAGCCAATCAGGGTCATTCCGTACAGGTGGATGTGGAACTTAAAGAGCTTGAACCTCCGGAAAATTTATGGCACGGAACAGGGGAGAAGTTCGTGGCTTCCATAGATTCATCAGGGCTTATTCCGAAAAGCCGTTTGTATGTTCATCTGTCAAAAGATAAGGAAACAGCTGCTGTAGTCGGTGCGCGACACGGAAAACCTGTTTTATATAAGGTTCTTTCCGGTAAAATGTATAAGGACGGATATAAATTTTATCTGTCCGAAAACAAAGTATGGCTCACTAAAGAAGTACCTCTTAAATATTTAGATAAAGTAACCGAAAATAATCGATCATAAAGGTGGGGAGACATGAAAGAATTAAACGAAGAAAGATTAACAGTCTTTCTTGATTCATTACTTGAGAAGGGAATACCTTCCGTTGACTGTATAGTTTACGAGGATCATAAGCAGATATATCGTCATATGAACGGTACTGTAGATATGGGGAAAACCGTGAAAGTTCAGCCGGATCAGAGATATCTTATGTTTTCCATGACAAAGGTACAGACTATGACTGCCGTGATGCAGCTTATAGAGCAGGAGAAGATATCTATGGATGATGAAGTCGGAAAGTACCTTCCGGCATATAATAAGCTGATGGTAAATGACGAAGAAGGCCTGAGAGAATTAGAAGAGCCTTTGAAGATATGGCATCTTTTATCCATGCAGTCGGGACTCGACTATATACTCACAAGACCGGGAATTTTACGAGTAATAGAAGAAAAAGGTCCGGCCGCAACCACGCGTGAGATAGTTGATTCTTTCACGGAAGATCCGTTGGTATTCGTTCCGGGAACACATTTCCGCTATAGTCTCAGTCATGATGTAGTGGCAGCCATCATCGAAGTTGTAACCGGTATGAGCTTCGGTGAGTATTTAAGAAATAATGTCTGGGAACCTCTCGGTTTTAAGGATACCTTCTTTGCAAAGCCGGATAATACAGGACTTGAGCGTCTGGCACAGCAGTATATCGGCACAGACAACGGTATAATTCCGATGGAACAGACCTGCAATTATCAGTTTACCGAAAATTACGAAAGCGGAGGTGCGGGACTTGTAAGCTGCACCGAGGATTACGCAAAACTGGCTGATACAATAGCCTGCGGCGGAGAATCTTCCGACGGTGTAAGAATATTGAAACCCGAAACCATAGATATCATAAAGACAAATCTCTTATGTGATGAGGGAATTAAAGATATTGCCACAACCATGGGGCGTAAGGGATACGGTTACGGATGCGGTATGCAGGTATTCATGCATCCGGAACTTGTAGGTTCAACTGCTCCTGCAGGTATCTTCGGATGGGACGGAGCTGCGGGAAGCTGCATTCAGATGGATACGGTATCAAAGAGAAGTATAGTTTATACCCAGCATGTAAGAAACTGCGGTATGGCTTATGATACGATCCATCCGACATTAAGAGATATAGTATTCGGATAATATAAACAATTCAAAGGGGTGTAGTATGGAAGTCAATCAGATTTATAACAGCGGATTAAAAGAGAATATAGTAAATGCCGCAATCGGCGTACTTGTGAATAACAATCTTATCACTCAGGAAGATTTTAAAGGCCTGGGAGTTCATTTCGGATATATGTTTTCAAAGGACAATGACCAGATTGAAGCATTATTCAAAATAAACTTTCCGGACAAGGGTTTCTTCTTTGCGGTTCAGGAAGGAAAGCTCATGATGGTAAATATAAACGATCAGATGTACGAACAGACTATCGATTATATGAAAGCCAATCATCCATGTATTCTTAACGACGAGCTGCCTGAAACCGAAAATCAGAAGCATCGACGTATAAAGAATAACGAATATGTAAAGAGTCTTGAGATTTCAACTGCCGATAAGCTTATCAGCAGATGGGATGATGATAAGATCACCGTAAGAGATAAAGAGTCCGTATGTAAAAGAGCTATGGCTTGCTTCTTTATGATCCAGGTTGCATGTGATATCGGAAACGGAGCTTATGATGAAAGCATAGAATACTTCAAACCTATCGTTGAAAAGTTCGGTCTTACAGATCAGCTTAATTCAAAAGAACAGCGACTTTGGGACGGAACCTATGAGATGCAGGATGCAATTGATATGGACTGGGCATATGAAGCTTACTGGTCACTTTGCTGGTGTCTTGGTCTTGTAGACGATATAAAAGATGCTGAAGAAGTATGCGACTGCGAAGCCGCCATCAATTTTATCAAGTCCTGCGAATCGGTACAGGAATTTACAGATAAATGTACTCTTAGAAGCAAGGCTGAGATCCTTGATATGCTTGACCTTTATTACAGATATTCCTGGGCAATAAACGATTCAAAGGTAAATCCGAACACATCCATAGGAGACCTGGATCCGTCGGTAGTAATCGAGCGTAGACGCGGTCTTGAATGGATCATATCCGATATCGATGACTGGTATGACATAGATATGCCTGCATAAGCCTATGATGACAGTACACGAAGTAAGTAAAATTGCAGGTGTAAGTATAAGAACTTTGCAATACTATGACAAAATAGGACTTCTGCATCCCTCGGGATATACGGATGCGGGATACAGATTATACGACGTCGGCGATCTCGAGCGTTTACAGCATATACTGCTTTTCAAAGAGCTTGAGTTTTCGCTGAATGATATTAAAGAGATCATAAACAGTCCCGATTTTGATAAAGATAAAGCCCTGGAGCAACAGATTGAACTGCTCAAGCTTAAGAAAGAGTATATCGATAATCTTTTAAACTTTGCCATCGGGCTTAAAACTATAGGTATAGATCATATGGATTTTAAAGCATTCGACAGAAGCAAACTTGATGAATATGCCAAACAGGCTAAGCTTCTCTATGGCAATACGCCGGAATATAAAGAGCTTGAGGAAAAGCAGAAGACGAGATCAGAAGAATCAGAGAATCTTCTCATGGACCGATTTATGCTTATCTTTAAAGAAGCCGGAAAGATAAAGGATTCCGATCCTTCTTCTCCTGAAGCTCAGGAAACCGTTAAGAAGATACAGGATTTCATAACGGAAAACATGTATAACTGTACCAATGAGATTCTCAGCGGTCTGGGTAAAATGTATTCCGCCGGCGGTGAGTTTACAAAGAATATCGATACCTACGGCGGTGAAGGAACCGCTGTATTTCTTGATAAAGCTATACAGATATATTGTGGCAATGAGGAATGATCAGATGTATAACATATTGGTTTTGTAAACGGTAATGATATTATGGAGAGAGAACTATTTGAAAACATGCCTATCAAAAAGGCATATCTAAAACTTTCATTACCTGTAGTTTTAGCCATGGTCCTAAGTGTTGTATACAACATGGTGGACACATGGTTTATCTCTTTGACGAAAGACACCGACCTTGTGGCCGGTGTTTCCATATGCGCACCTATTTTTATCCTTTCAATAGCTATGGGCGATATCTTCGGACTGGGAGGAAGCTCCCTTATATCCCGATTACTCGGTAAGAAGGAAGACGAAGAGGCAGGAGCCGTATCCGCATTCTGTATGTATTCTGCATTTGCGCTGGGTATCGTCTTCATGCTCATAATGCTGCTTTTCAAAGATCCGATACTGAATCTCCTGGGAGCAAATGAATTATCCTACAAACACGCATCTGATTACTTCATATGGATTGCTCTCGGAACACCGTTCATCATATTCTCGATGATCCCGAATAACCAGCTTAGAACAGAGGGGCTGGCTTCTTACGGAATGTGGGGAGCAGTAGCAGGTTCGGTGGCAAATATGCTGCTGGATCCGCTTTTTATCTTTACATTTAAGATGGGAGCTGCAGGAGCAGCCCTTGCAACATCTCTCAGCAATGTACTTTCATGTACTATTTATGTCATTATTATCCGTAAGAAATGCAGGGTCATCACTCTGGACTTCAGGAAAGCCCTGTCAATCGGCCGTAATTATACGGAAGTCCTGAGGATAGGAATCCCGGCCTCCGTAACAAATATCATGAACAGTCTCAGTATGATGCTTACAAACCGTGCTCTTGAAAACTACGGTAACGAGAGCATAGCAGCCATGGGAATCGCTATGAAGATCAATATGATCTGTATGATGACTCTCGTAGGTTTTGCCTTCGGCGGACAACCGCTTTTCGGCTACAGCTTCGGTAAAAAAGATCATGACAGATT
This sequence comes from uncultured Lachnospiraceae bacterium, assembly GCA_902780985.1. Next base: position 5,423 of record CACZHN010000017.1, read on the forward strand.
TAAGAGTACGCTTAAATTTGCTTATATCTTTGAAGCCGTACTCGGTGCCTGCTTTGCCGTAATCCTGTTTGTTTCGTCGCATTTCCTTATGGATTTCTTTATGGATGATGTGACGGTCATAGAACTGGGAACAAAAATGATCCGGTTCATGCAGATAAGTTCAGTGCTTCTCGGAATCACTCTTGTCACAACCTGTGTATGCCAGGCCGTTGGAAATGCACTGGGTTCCCTGATCTTATCTCTGTCACGACAGGGTATCGTATTCTTTATAGCAATTTCGATACTTCCGAAATTATTCGGATTTAACGGTGTTTTGCTTTCTCAGCCTGTATCTGATTTAATAACTGATATAATTGCAATAGCATTGCTGTTTACAATGTGGTATAGTATTTCAGATACTGTATGAAAGGAAGTAGTTTATTAATGAACGAATCATTTGATATTGAACGCTCTAAATTAAATGCTCTTATTAAAGAATACGGTGGAGTTGATAGCTACACGACCACACAGGCAACAACACTTTTTGCACAGATTTTTAAAACGGTAAGCACTCTGGGAATCAATCCGGAGAACAGAGCCGAGCTTTTCGAAGGTCTGAAGAAGATCTTCAATATAAAATATATAAACATGAAGGATTTCGAGAACGGAAAGTATGTTTTTGTTCCGAATCATGTAAGCGAGTTTGATGGTTTATTATACGGTATTTTAGTCCCACACATGCTTGTAGTCGCAAAGACAGACTGGATCCAGAATCCCCATCTCAACGACTTTGTAGATAAGCTTTTCTCAGTAGTGGGTCTTGTAAGACACGATAACTCAAGCGGTATCAGCGTATTAAAGAAATGCGTTGAACACTTAAAGTCATTAGATAACGGTGCTGTAACCATATTCGTTCAGCAGACAATAGCAGATATAGATATGACAACAGCAGAAGATATATCATCCGGTGCATGCTTCATCGCTAAAAATGCCGATGCCAAGATAATTCCTGTATATTTCGAGCAGGTATCTATCGAGCATCCGACAAGAGTCGTATTCGGAGAGCCTATCGACTGCATGAACAAGAAGGAATTCGGCAGCGAATGGATGAAACGTGAGCTTGAACTCAGAGATTCTTTATCCGATCCGAGTGCAAGACCTCCTATGTTATGCGAAAAGCACAGAAAGCCGATCAGCGAACGAGATTTCTGATAATGAGAAAACTGATATTAACAATTGCATTTGCTGTGATGCTGTGTTTATCCGGCTGTGGGAAAACGCAGGATACCGAACCGGCTGCACCTGTATCGGAGTACAGTACCATAGAGCTGTCAGGCGAGAAACATCTGATATCAGATCCGAATTCAAAGTATGAATACGAGATAGACAGTTCGTTCAAAGCAACAGAATCCCATGCTGCGGAAGTAAGTGTATTATCGGTATATGCTCCGGATAAGGATGCTTGGAACGAAAGCGATCTGCCGAGAGTATATCTGCTGAGTGACGAATGGATATCCTACGCAATAGAAGAGTTTAAGGAAAAGGGTACTTTCGAAAATGCTATCGAAGCCGAATCAGCAGACGGTACGGGTTATGTCTTCAAAGCCACGATAGAGTATTACGGGGATATGATCTACTTATACTGCATTGAGAAAGATAATCTGTGTTTCTGTATGAATTATCCGAAAGATTATGTGGGAACAGAAAAGGAAACCGTTCTGAAAAAGGTATTGGATGATGCTGTTTTACGTGAGAACGATAAATAATATTAAAATATGATAAATATGCCGCCTTCAGGCGGCTTTTTATGTTAAAATATAAGAGTTTTACGGAGTTTTTCATAGCGGAAAGGAGTACAATGAGTCACATATTATCTTCAGCACATGTACATACAACATTTTGTGACGGGAAATCATCGGCTTGGGATATGGCAAAAGCCGCACTGGATAAAGGCTTTGTCTCTCTCGGATTTACTTCACATGCACCTCAGACCTTTGATCCGGCTCACTGTATAGATCCGGCCCGTGAAGAAGATTATAAAGCCGAGATACGTAAAGTGCAGCTTGAGTATGCAGACAGGATGGCTGTCTATCTCGGAATAGAAAAGGATCTTTACAGCTGTGCCGATCCTTCGGATTATGATTATTTTATAGCTTCGGTACATTACTTTGAAACTCCCGACGGATACAGCGGAGTAGACGCACCTAAAGAGATTATGAGAAAATATGTAGACGAGTACTGTGAAGGTAACGGACTCATTATGGCGGAAAGATATTTTTCTCTGTCATCTCTATGATGAAGAATCCTCAGAATACCGCAATACAGCTCTCGATGCGCTTCGTGCCATGAGAGAGACCGATGCATTTCTGGAAGTAAATACAGGCGGTATGGCACGCGGATATATGACAGATCCATATCCCTCGGCATTTATCCTTAAAGAATGGAAAGCCTGGGGCGGAGAAGTCATCATAAATTCCGACTGCCATTATGCAGGTCTTATAGATGCAGGCTTTGACGACGCAGAAAAACTACTTATTTCACTCGGCTATGACCATGTGGTACGTCTTAGCCCGGAAACCGAAAACTATATGTGGGAGAGAATAAAACTATGACAATAGAAGAAGTAAGCAATAATGAAAATATTGATTTTACGGGGATTCCGTCCAGTTATTATCTGCTTGGACTTATAAGTGCTTTCGAAAACCGTTTTCAGGCTCTGGCTGACAGCATGATGAAGGAGATAAGCTGGAAGCAGTTTTTTGCGATCATATGCATAAATATGTGTAAAGAGCCGCCTACATTAAAGGAACTCTCCGAGATACTCGGAAGCTCCCATCAGAATGTAAAACAGATACTTCTTAAACTTGAAAAGAAGAACTTTATAGAATTCAAAACAGATGAATCGGACAGAAGGAAACAGCGAATCCATCTTACTGAGCATTGCAAAGAATTCAGCGAAAAGAATAACGAAATGAGCATATCCGTTATGAGTAAGATGTTTGAAGGGATATCCGAAGATTCTGTCAGAACAACCATACAGACACTTACAGACGTTGAAAAAAATTTAAAAGATATGTTTAACGGTGTTGTTAACGATTGATAAATCAAACTCAAATAATTATTATTATCTAATCACTAGAATTAGATAAGGAATTAAAGAAATGACGTTTACTCAATTTTCAGACAATTACAGTATTTCATTGAATGATCAACAGATAGAAGCGGCACAGACCATAAACGGTCCGTGCCTTCTTCTTGCAGTACCGGGCAGCGGTAAGACAACAGTTCTTGTTACTCGTTTAGGATATATGATCCACGGATGTGATATCGATCCTGACAGCATCCTCACTTTAACATATACAATAGCAGCAACTAAGGATATGAAAGAAAGATATATAAATCTTTTCGGCAGTGAGGAAAAGGTACCAAAGTTCCGTACAATCGATGGAGTATGTGCAAAGATATTGAGTTATTACGGAAAAAAACTCGGAAGAAAACCATTTGAAATAGAAGAAGAATCGGACAAATTAAAGAGAATAGCAAGAATATACAAAAAGATCACAGAGTCTCCGGTTTCCTTGGGAGATGCCCGTGAGCTTTCAAGACAGATTACATATGTAAAGCATATGAATCTTTCAGAGGATGAAATAAAAGATATCAATAAGCTTTCTCCGTATCCTTTCAGCAAAATATATAAGGCTTACAGTGAGAGCCTTATATCCGATAAAGTAATGGATTATGATGACCAGATGCTTTTTGCATACATGCTTCTTAAGTCGGATCCTATAACTCTGGAACATTTCCGGAAGAAATTCCAATATATATGTGTGGATGAAGCTCAGGATGTATCAAAGATACAGCATATGATCATATCTCTTCTGGCCGGTAAGAACGGAAACCTTTTTATGACCGGAGATGATGATGAATCCATCTACGGCTTCCGTGCCGCATATCCGGAAGCTTTACGCAATTTCGAAAGCGATCATCCGGATGCTAAAGTACTTATATTGGAGCAGAATTTCAGATCAAACGCCAATATCGTGTATTCTGCGGATGCATTTATACAGAATAATCCGTTACGCAGCGAAAAGAGGATGGCTCCTGTAAGGGAAGCTTCATCTGATATTCAGAAGATAGATATATCCGAGAGAGCCGAGCAGTATGAATATATCTTGAAAGCCGCCTCTGAAGGAAATGAGATTGCTGTACTTTATAAAGACAATGAAAGTGTAATCCCGTTAGTCGATCTCTTTAACAGAAAAGGGCTTCCTTTCAGATTAAAGTCTTCGGATGTTACATTTTTTACAAATAAGGCTGTCCGCGATATTATCGCCATCATGCGATTTATGACCGACACAACCGATAAAGACAGCTTCCTCAGATTCTATGATAAGCTGAACCTTTATATCTCCAAAGAAGAAGCTTTGAAGATAGTTCAATCAGCAAACGGCGGATGTATTATGGATGCCGGAATGAAGATGAATTTTTCAAAGATTATCACGGTTAAGAAATACGTAGAGTTTATGAGAAATGTAAAGCGTATTCGTAATCTTAAACCGGAAAAGGTACTTGACGAGATAATCACAACCATGGGTTACGGAAGTTACATGGAGAAAATGAATTTCGATCAGGATAAAACAGATATATTAAGAAGCGTATTACAAAATACGGAATCTTTAAAAGAAGGTTTATTAAGATTAAAGGAAATTCGTGATATAATAAAGAATGCTGATGATACGGATTGTAAGACAATCTTTTCAACCATACACAGCAGCAAGGGATTGGAATATGAAACCGTTTATATTTTAGATGCTGTAGACGGATTATTCCCTAAAACCGAAGATAACAGAAGATTATTCTATGTCGGCCTTACCAGAGCTAAAGAAGATGTATTCTTATTTAACTTCAGCGGTGAATCTTCCCTGATAGATGAAGTGAAGCCGGGCAAAGAAGTAAAAAAGAATCGTATATTATCATATAAAGAATTGATCGCAGAGCTTTCGGAAGGACGTACAGTAACACATAAGAAGTTCGGAAAAGGAACCGTACTGGGTGTAAAGCTACCTTTTGCCGACATTCAGTTCGGAGATATGAGAAAGTCTCTTAACGTAGAGATAATGGCGAAAAACAGATTATTAAAGGTATAAAAATGTCCCCAAAAGCAGTTAAACAAAAATCGAATACTAAATCTATAATATCATTTTGCTTTATTACACTTCTTTTAACTTCGATTGTATTTATCCCGGGATTTGTATTTTTAAGCAAATACCTGAATTTAAAGGATAATTACGAAACATATGATAAAGATTATAGTATAGATTACTACTTACATGCTGCTTTATTTCTGCTAATACTGGGTACATGTCTTTTAATACTTCTGATTTATCTTTTCTTTAAGAAACCGTCACCTAAGAAAGATAAAGATACAAACTCAAGTCCGAAAGAAGCTAATAAGCTTGGAAGAATGTTTGTTGACAGATATACGAATGAACATATACGTAAACAGATATATGACAACAGTATATTATTTATGCCGATAGTCGGATTACTCATATTTGCTCTTGATCTGATCCTGCATAGTTTTATCAAAGCTTTTACGGATGTATATCCTAAAGTATCTTTATCTTCGTTTATACACGAAACCCTGGAAAATCATCCTGTTGGATTGATATTCGGAATTACTTTTATCATTGTGGCCTCTGTTGGTATGCTTGACAACACTCACCCTATGTACATGCTGAAACATATATGGCCCGCCTGCAGCGGTAAAAGGTACAGTGCTGCAGAAATCGATAAGATGGCCAATGATCCGGAAACAATCTGGAACAATGTATATAAAATCCTGTTAACTCCAAAAACGCTGATAGGATTAGACAGAGGACTCACAGTGATTGATTATGAAGATATAATCAGTATAAACAGCGAAAAAAAACACCATGAGCAAAGCAGTAAATACGGAAATTATACCCGTGAATGGGATACTTATTATATCGTTGTACATACAAAAACAAACAAGAGTCTTATACTTACCGAAATTGATAACTCGGATATTGATAATCTGATATCACTCATAAACGAAAGATGCGATAATCTGGAATTGGTTAAAGATGAATGAAACAAAAAATATAAAACATTTTCTAATGGCCGGACACGGCAGGGGATATGAAAACTCGCTTTGTATGATGCTAACCTTGAAATCAGAGATATGGTTGAAGAATAAATAGGAGGTGCCCTATCATGTGGTTTAAAATGCATCCGTGGGTATTCCCTATAATATTTATAGTTATCGGTATTTTATATATATTTATAAATATCGGTGCCGCTTTAGAGACGAGAAAAATTCAACGTCAAGGATCGGATCATCATGTATCCGGAATCCCGCTTCTGGGAGGAATTCACCTTTTGATTGCCGGACTGATTTCTCCGTGTAAATGGCTGGCGCTGTTATTTGTACTTGATTATACAATTTGGCTATTTATATACTCAATATTCAAGCAAACATAGGGAATTCAAATTGTTAGAGGGATAAAGCTATGAAACATATTATCACAGTTCAACATACACAATCGATTCATCATACAAACGGAATGGTAGGTTCCTGGACCGATTGGGATCTGACAGAACTCGGTAAAACCCAGGCAGACCATATCGGCCAAAAGCTGAAAGACGAATTAGCCGGAAAGAATGTAGTCATGTATTCTTCCGATTTAAAACGTGCTAAACAAACAGCCGAAGAAATCGAAAAGCATCTGGGAGTAAAGCCAATACTCCGTAGCGAATTGAGAGAACGTAATCTGGGTAAATGTTGCGGCAAGTCTGTTCAATGGCTTCGCGAGAATATAGAATCTCCGGAAAATACAGTAGATGACAGGTTATTCTCGGACGGAGAAAGTCGCCGTGATGCATGGAATCGTCTTTTGCCTTTCTTTGAAGAGATAATGGCTTCTGATGATGAATACATTATCATCGTATCCCACGGAGATCTACTAAGCATATGGAATGCGATGTACCTGGGACTTCCGATTGAATCATATTATGAGGTGGATATACACGGTCCTGCGGGAGGTGTATCCCATATGATCATCGGAGATGACGGAAAACACAGAGTAAGACATATTAATGACATGTCTTACATTGTATAAACTATAGTTGTATTGGGAGGAAATATTATGTTTGATGAAACATTCGGCGAAGTTGATTATGAAGAGGACTACTGCTATACAGCTCATAAGGATCTTCAATGGGGTGACGAAGAGCAGTCTGTAGAAGTGATGATCATGTACGATGAAGATGCGGAAGAAATAACACAGTTCCAGCGTGATACATTTGAAGCTTTAATGCAGGATTGGGACGAAATGCAGTATAAGATCCTTGATGATAACGGTGTTGCCGTATTGATTGAAGACGGAGAAGTAACCGACGTCGGATATAAAAGTATGGCATATTAATATTGAACTTGGAGCGAATTATCAATGATCAATGAAAAAGTTAAAGAATTTCTTATCTCCAATAATCTCGGAGACAGAATTACAGAACATGCTGAAACAATAGACACAGTCGAGCATGCAGCTCAGCAGCTTGGATGTACGGAACCGGAAATTGCAAAGACACTGTCTTTTGTCGTAGATGAAAAGCCCGTAATAGTTGTTATGGCAGGTGACGGCAAAGTAAACAGTTCAAAGTTTAAAGCATTATTTCATACAAAGCCTCATATGATCCCGAGAGATCAGGTTGAAAGTATCACTGGATTTCAGCCGGGAGGTGTTTGTCCTTTTGCGGTTGCCGATAATATCCCGATATGGCTCGATATTTCCATGAAGCGATTTGAATATGTCCATCCTGCAGGAGGAAATGAATACACATCGGTAAAACTGACACCATCGGAACTTGAAAAGGTTACCGGAGCTGTAGGCTGGTGCGATATCTGTAAAGGCTGGGAAGAAGAATAACCGAGGGATACAACAAATGGCAATGTATAACGGTAAAGTAAGAGGCCAAAAACGTCGGCTAAAACAACTACTGAAATATATTGACGAGATAAAACCTTATACAAAAGCAGAAAGAGCCGATGAAGTGCGATTTGAGCATTTTCACGTACCGAGTACCGTATGGATAGAAAAGCCCAAGACCTCTTCAAAGATCAAAACCGTTTTCTGTAAAGCATGGATAAGGAAGACCGAAGAGATACTTAAGGCAAAACCAAAGGATATTGAATTTTGCAAAGTAGTCTGTAATCTGACCGTACCTAAATTATGGGATTCCCAGATTATAATCTTTTATGACAGAAAGTATTATGAGTCATTCTGGAACAGGCAGGTTGGATGGCAGAATTGGACCATGATAGAAAACGGCTCGTCACTTAAGAAGGAAAGAAATATTCAAACAGATTTAAACGAAGTATGCTTCAAAGAAACTATCATCGATGAAGACTATACATCTGTTTCGAATATCTGGTTCTACGGCGAAGTGAATGATGGTTGTATATAATCTTTATATTGTGTATAATTCATATGTTTTAAAATAGAATAAGAAATGCGGTGCCGGATTTTAAATATATAAATGATGGGTAAAAGGGAAACAGGTGAAAGGCCTGTGCGAACTCGTCACTGTATTCGGGGAGTAAGCTATCGTATGTGTCACTGGGTAACCGGGAAGGCAGATAGCAAGCGATGATCCGAAAGCCAGGAAACCTGCCGATATTTCTGTACAGAAAATGTTTAACAGCATTTTCAAGTCACGAGTAATTGGCTGTACGTATTGCCAGGATGATACATCCTGTTTTTTGTGTGCGTTTTACTAATGATAAATCAATTACTCGTTCCTATCGGAATGAGTAATTTTTTTATATAGACAATAATTTTTTACCGGGAGGAAAAATTGAAATGAGAAAAAAATTAATTGTCATGTTAACCGCAGGCCTTATATTATCACAGCTTGCAGGTTGTGGTAAGGAAGCTGCAACTACAGAAGTTACTGAGGTAGTAACAACAGAAGCCGCTACTGAAGCAGCAACCGAAGCAGCATCAGAAACTGATTCCGAAGAAATCTCTTCTGAAGAAAAAGCTGCTGAATGTGCATATCTCATTGATTCCATCTATGTTCAGGAGTGGAGTCCTGCTACAGAAGATCTTTGCAAGAAAGCAAAAGAGAGCTGGGATGCACTTACTGATGAAGAGAAGGAAATGGTAGAAGGCGAAAATGCCGATCCTGATTACTTCGGCAGAGATACAGGCGATGCTTCAAAGGATGATCCGAGAAACGCTGATGGAATAGGTGAAAATGAAATCCTTGTTGTAAGCTTCGGTACATCATTTAACGATAGCCGTGCACAGGATATCGGTGGTGTTGAAGCTGCTATCGAAAAGGCATATCCTGACTGGTCTGTAAGACGAGCATTTACTGCTCAGATCATAATCAATCATATTCTTTCAAGAGATGCAGAGAATATCGATAATGTTAAGCAGGCTCTTGATCGTGCGGTCGATAACGGTGTAAAGAACCTGGTAGTTCAGCCGACACATCTTATGCATGGTGCCGAATATGATGAACTTACTGAAACACTTGCCGAATATGAAGGTAAATTTGAAAGTGTAACAGTTGCAGAACCTCTTCTTGGTGAAGTTGGTGAAGATGCCACAGTTATCAATGAAGATAAGAAGACTGTTGCTGAAGCACTTGTTGCGGAAGCAGTAAAGAGTGCAGGTTTTGATTCTCTCGATGCTGCCGATGCCGATGGCGTTGCATTTGTATTCATGGGTCACGGAACAGCACATACTGCAAAGGTTAGTTATTTACAGATGGCTACTCAGATGGGTGAGCTTGGCTATAAGAACGTTTTCGTAGGTACCGTTGAAGGTGAGCCGGAAGAAACAGCATGTGAGAACATTATCGAAGATGTAAAAGCCGCAGGATATAAAAAGGTTATCCTTCGTCCGTTAATGGTTGTTGCCGGTGATCATGCTAACAATGATATGGCAGGTGACGATGAGGATTCATGGAAGAGCATGTTTGAAGCTGCCAACGCTTTTGATTCAATAGATTGCCAGATTGAAGGTCTCGGAAGAATCGAGGCAGTACAGAATCTCTATGTTGCACACGTTGAAGCTGCTATAAATGATGCAGGAATCGAAGTTGCATCTAACAGTGAAAAGAAAGAAGCAGCAAGTGAAGAACTTGCTGACGGCGAGTATGATGTATATTTCAATACAGACAGTTCAATGTTTAAGGTAAATGAAGCCTGCGAAGGAAAGGGCAAGCTTACAGTTAAAGACGGAGAAATGATGCTTCATATCAGTCTTATTTCTCAGAAAATTGTAAATCTTTACCCGGGACTTGCAGCTGATGCAGAAAAGGACGGAGCAGTATTACTTCAGCCGACAACAGATACAGTTACATATTCCGACGGAACAACAGAAGAAGTTTACGGATTTGACGTTCCTGTACCATACCTTGACAAAGAGTTCGATCTTGCACTTATCGGAACAAAGGGTACCTGGTACGATCACAAGGTATCTGTATCATTAGTATCTGAATAATAGGCAATAATATGAGGATAAAAAGAAAACTAAAATTAAATATAATTCTGGTTTTGCTTTTTACTTGCATGATATTTACGGTCTCCTGCAGTAAGCAGGAGACTGCTTCTTCCGAAACTCCGGAATCAAAGACAATATACTACGCCATATCCTTTGAAGGCGGTTCGGGAAAGGCTTATATCGAGTCGCCGGTGGAAGTGACGATAGACGGTTCGGATATAACGGCATGTTTTATCTGGAGCAGTAAGAAATATGATTACATGATCGTAGATGAAGTTCGCTACGATAACGAAAATGCGGGCGGTCCTTCTACATTTCATGTAAAGGTTAATAGTCTGGATGAACCTCTCAAAGTTATCGGCGATACCACCGCCATGAGTAAGCCTCATGAGATAGAATATGTTATCACCTGGTTAGAAGAGATACCCGAAAACGAGATCTGTTCTCAGGGAAATGCGAGTGTATCTTCTAACGAGGGAGATAAGATTGATAAGGCCTCCGGATTTGATAGTATAGAAATACAGGATGAGGAGCCTATAGGTGAAGAGGAGCTTTCCTATGCGGAAGGTTTCCGTATCATAGACTATAAGGATTTTAAACTGGTTCAGATAAAGAATTCAGGAAATTATATAGTGCTTGATGCAGGAGCTGCGGAACCTGCGATTAAATCAGGCGAAGCTGTTATACTCAGAAAACCTTTAGACAAAACCTATCTTGTTTCGACTTCTGTTATGGATTTTATCCTGCAATTGGATACAATGGATAATATAAGGCTTTCCGGAACCGAATCCGATGAATGGTACATTTCCGAGGCATCTGACGCCATGGAAAGAGGAGATATCCTTTATGCCGGCAAATACCGTGCGCCGGATTATGAGCTTATCCTTTCGGAAAATTGTAACCTGGCTATAGAGAATACCATGATATATCATAATCCGGAAGTTAAGGAAAAGCTTGAAGACCTTGGTATTCCTGTTCTGATAGAGACGTCCAGTTACGAAAGCCACCCTCTGGGAAGACTGGAATGGATAAAACTCTACGGAGTTCTTTATGATAAAGAAGAAGAGGCGAAGACTTATTACGATAAACAGCTGGCGGCTGTAGAACCAATCATGACTAAGAGTAAGACTGATTTAAAGGTCGCATTCTTTTATGTAACAGCCGGCGGTACAATAAATGTAAGAGTTCCGGGAGATTATATCTCTGAGATGATAGAGCTTTCCGGCGGAAATTACATTTTCCCGGGTGATGCTGTATCTGCCGATTCGGACAACGAAAACATGAAGTCATCAGTCAATGTTCAGACAGAAGACTTTTATGCAGCAGCTAAGGATGCGGATATCATAATATATAACAGCACCATCGGCGGAGAGCTTAAATCCCTTGATGATTTTACGGCGAAGAATGAACTCTTCAAAGATTTTAAAGCTGTAAAGGAAGGAAATGTCTATTGTACAGAGGCTGATTTCTTCCAGAAAACTACCGGAATGGGTGAATTCATGGATGATCTGAACACTGTATTTACAGGTGAAGACGGTCCGCTCACCTATCTTAATAAGTTAAATTAACGAATAATTATGAATAAGAAAAGAGTACTGATTTCATTTGGAATAATAACGATTTTACTTCTTTTGCTTGTGGTTCTTAACCTTTGCACGGGAAGTGTTGTTATTTCGCCCAAAGATATTTTCGGTACTCTTTTTTCAGGTGACAAGGAAGCGCTGAACTACGTGGTTTTATGGGAAATCCGAATTCCGAGGATCCTTGCTGCAATAATTCTGGGCGGAGCTCTGGGACTTTCCGGTTATCTGCTTCAGACATTCTTTTCCAATCCGATAGTCGGTCCCTTTGTACTGGGTATCTCCTCGGGAGCGAAGCTTTCTGTTGCTGTATTTCTGATCTTTCTTCTTTCAAACGGAGTTCATATTTCAAGCCTTGGTATGATTCTCTCTGCATTTCTGGGGGCTCTGATAGCCATGAGCTTTGTACTTCTGATTTCTCTTAAGGTTAAGAATCCAAGTATACTGGTTGTCTGCGGTATTCTTATCGGATATATATGTTCGGCAATTACAGATTTCGTAGTAACATTTGCGGATGATTCCAATATCGTAAATCTTCATAACTGGTCCATGGGCAGTTTTTCGGGAGTAAATGCCAAAGACGTAAAGATTATGCTGGCAGTGGTTCTTGTATGTACGATAGTGGTTTTCTTCCTGTCAAAGCCGATAGGAGCATATCGACTGGGTGAAGCATATGCCGCAAATATGGGCGTAAATGTAAAGGCACTTCGTATAGCTCTGATACTTTCATCAAGTCTTCTTGCCGCAACTGTTACGGCATTTGCAGGACCGATATCATTTGTGGGAATAGCTATTCCTCATCTGGTTAAATCCCTTAGTAAGACATCATCTCCGTATGTGATGATCCCGGCTTGCTTCCTTGGAGGATCGGTGATAACTCTTTTCTGCGACGGAATAGCAAGAACGGTATTTGCTCCGACTGAGGTGAGTATAAGTTCGGTGACGGCATTTTTACTTGTTCCTGTCGTCATCGTAATGATGTTAAAAAGAAAGAAGACAGGCGAGGTGTGATTATGGGTATACTTAAAAGTGAAAACCTGGCCATAGGATACAGTAAAAAACTGATCGATGATATCCGCCTTAATGTTAAGCCCGGAGAAGTAATGACACTGATAGGTCCCAACGGAAGCGGCAAATCCACTTTGTTAAAAACGCTGACAGGACAGCTTTCTCCTAAGGGCGGAGTGATATATATCGGTGATAAAGGCCTTGATGACTTATCTGTTAAGGATATAGCAAGAAAAATGTCTATGGTCATGACGGAAAGGATCAGACCTGAACTCATGACCTGCCGTGAGATAGTCGAAGCAGGACGATATCCTTATACAGGTTATATGGGAATCCTTTCGGAAACGGATAAAAAGGCTGTTAACGAAGCCATGAATCTGACCAATACAGAGGAACTTGCAGATATAGATTTTACGACCTTAAGCGACGGACAAAGACAGAGAGTCCTTCTGGCTAAGGCAATCTGCCAGGAGCCGGAAATACTGATATTAGATGAGCCGACCTCATATCTGGATATAAGATATAAAGTTGAAATACTTAAGCAGATTAAGGCATTTGCAAAACAGAGTAATGTGGCTGTTATCATGTCCATTCATGAACTTGAGATAGCCATGCGCATTTCCGATACCGTCGTTGCTCTGGGAGACGGGCAGGTTCTCGGAATCGGAACTCCCGAAGAGATATTTAAAGAAAACTTTATAAGAAGACTTTACGGAATCGAAGGACAGGATATCTCCGAACTGGGATTCTCCCCTTGGTTCACAACGGAAGTTATCGAAGCAGCACCCCCCAAAGAGTCTTCACCTAAAGTTATTATGGTTCAGGGAACCATGTCAAATGCAGGTAAGACTTTAATTGCTGCGGGACTATGCAGAATATTTGCAAATGACGGCTACAGAGTAGCTCCGTTTAAGTCTCAGAATATGGCATTGAATTCCTATGTAACCGAAACCGGTGAAGAAATGGGAAGAGCGCAGGTTATGCAGGCTGAATGCTGCAGAGTTCTTCCTAAGGTCTGGATGAATCCGATTCTTCTGAAGCCAACAAGCAAATCGGGTTCTCAGGTTATAATCCGTGGAAAATCCATCGGAAATATGAGTGCCAGAGAATACTTCGGACGAAAGAAGGATTTTCTTCCTGATATAAAAGAAGCCTTTGATCACCTTGCTGAAGAAGCTGATATTATAGTTGTTGAGGGTGCAGGTTCTCCGGTTGAAATGAACCTCAAAAAAGATGACATCGTAAACATGGGTGTGGCAGAACTTTTGGATGCATCCGTAATACTGGTGGGCGATATAGACAGAGGCGGAATATTCGCCCAGATTATAGGAACCCTGGATCTTCTGGAACCTTCTGAAAGAGCCAGAGTAAAAGGTGTTGTTGTAAATAAATTCCGCGGCGACAAAACTCTTTTTGATGACGGAGTAAAGATCCTGGAAG
>CACZHN010000018.1 GCA_902780985.1 uncultured Lachnospiraceae bacterium
TTCCTAGCGTTCAGAATGTTTTCTGCTGTCTGCTGTGGTGTTTGGTTGGAATTGTCCAACCAAAAGCCGATCCGTGGTGTTGTCTGCATTTTACTAAATTCAAATTTGTCTAATTCTAAAAATCTCGATTTGCTTATTTCATTATCCTGAAATATAATCTTTCCATCATATTACCATATCAATCGTTATGCATAAAGGAGAGGAAGCTAAAAAGCATCAAAATCCTCCTGCGTTGCTACAGTTGCATAATCGCAATCATCATTCATGTTCTCCACAAAGATGTCATTCACCATCCCTACTGTCAGTAGGTCAAGATCTCGAAGCGACAGACCAATCTGTAAGCAACGCAAGAGAAACAGAGGAGTCGTCATTTCCCTTTCAGACTTTCGAAGTTTTTTTTACTCTCCGCGTCCGTTTTGATGTTAAGCCCCCACAACTCGATAAGCTGAGGAAGCACCTGATAGATAGAGAATGTATTGAACTGATCAAGCCAGTCCTCTACTGTATCCGGTATATTCGCATCTGCGTGTTTTGCCATGATATAGGCAATGTTCTCAAACATCTCCAATGAGAAGGTGTCGAGATTAGAAGCCTCCGGATTAGAGTCATCAATACTCGTCTCCAAAAGAGCTATGTCCTTATAGATATCACGCTGAAACTTCAGCCTATAGATACGGGGGATGGCGGCACTCGCTTTGAATGCCACCTCCGTACCATCAATCTCAATCTTTCTTACAATTCCCATGGTTTAGCCCTCCCCGGTAGTGTCATCTTCAGGCTCTTCATAACCGCCGACTGCATCAGGCTCATATACATGCTTATACCAGTTGTTATAAGCTGCTGCCTTTGTACTGTCGCCGGTCTTAGCCTTAACAAGACCACTTGCGAGGGGACGTGCCTTAACCGAAAGAGTCTCGGTCTTAACTTCCTTACTCTCGGTATTCGTAGAAGAAGAAATACCGGGACGAGAAGCCGAACAGTTATACATGACGTGACGGATCTTCTTCACATCACCATCAAACTCAAAGAGGAGTGCGAAGTGACCTGTCTGGCTGTTTGCATTCTCAACAAGTACATTGTTGGAATCGGTGGTCTCCATAAGGACATCCGTTCTGAATGACTCAGGGATCATAGCAAGTTCCAGATCACCATCGTATCCCTGGTTATTATTGATAACGTAATACTCGATACCGTCAGCATAGAAACTCTCAGGTTCACCCGTAGGATCAAGAGAAAGGCTAACTGCACCGGGAAGAGGAACGGGAGTGCCGAATGACACTTCTCCATTGTCGTTCTGTGTCAGTATTGCATAATGTGCATTACTGATATTGAACTTTACCTTGTTCTTCTGTGTTGCCATTTTTATACCTCCATTTGATATAGGACTTCGTACAGTTTCTCTGACGGAATCCAGGTTTCTGTTTTTTCGTAATACAATCCATTTCTGTTGATAATGGACTCGACTCTGTCTTCAAGATCATCGTCTTTCTTATCCGTATAAAGCTCTATATGAAGCTTCTTTCGCTTGTAATAAACAATCCCATCAGCTGCAAAGTTATCACTTCCCGGATAAAGATAAACTAAAAAAGGTGGGTCAACAGACTCACCTTCCGCAAAATGGTCATAAGCAAATGGGATGCCCATTGACCTGATCATTGCTACTACTTGCTCACTTGTCATGTCATCCTCCCATCTTCTTAAGTTCGCTGATAGCCAGCTTCTCACCATTCGCAATATGAGGCTGGGCCTTTGTCCGACCTCCGCCTCTCTTCGCATGTCCGTATTCCAAAAGATGCGTTAACCGGTAATGCTTTTCGGAATGCACTGTATATTCCGCCGCAAGAGCGGTATTCTTCGTCTGTGTGGCCGTCCAGGATTTCTTATACGCGCCCGTATCTACTGGGGCTCTGCTTTGTATTTCCTTGGTTACGTCATCTGCCACTTCTTTTACGATCTTTTTCACTTCATCCGCAGTATGCTCGACATACTCTTCGAACTCCTTTTGGATGGCATTCCCCATTTCGTCTACCGATACTGTCTTCATTACTGCCTCCTCTCCAGTTCCGCATAGAACTTTAAGCTATTATGCTTAAAAGCCATATCATCAATCGAAATGATGTTATATATGCGGTCAAGTAACTTGATCCTGTGAGTATTGGGCATCACATCTTTCAGTTCCGAACAATATCTTGTTGTAAAGGATATCCTTTCGGTATTCACAGTCTGACCGGCTGCCTCCTTTTCTGCTTCTGCCACCTTTGTACTTGCTGTGGCACTACAGGTAAAGACGTCCGTCCATTCATTCGTATGATTGCCGATTGCATCTACTATGAGCATATTCTTTTGGAAAGTAATGCGGACATTAAGCCTTGCAATGTTCATCAGAACACCTCTTTTCTCTCCGCTCCGAGCATTGCCCTGAGCGTTTCCATCATCTCCTTATGATCCGCCTCTTCCCTGTGCTCATACAGATATGCCAGCGCATAGAAAACGGCAATATCTACCTCCGGGGAATCAGGAAGCTCATCCGCCCGTAAGACATCCTTGCAGATTTTCTGTGCGGAGGCTATCATGCCCTCTATCAGAGCATCTTCATCTGACGAGTCCACACGAAGATAAAGTTTTGCCGTTTCTAATGTCACTGTCATTGTCTATCCTCCGATCATGAACCGCTTCCGGATGTAGTAGTCTTCTTGAGTTTGAGTACCTGAACGGCCTCAGGAAGAACCAAAAGTCCATCCGTTCGCTCTTTTGCAAGGTATCCAATCATACCATTACCGGCAAACAACTCACGAAGCACTGCGAAAGAACGAGGGCCTCTGTCTCCGATGTTATAGTAAGAATAATCACCGAATGCGATCTTATCATCAGGCGCATATGCTGAAGTGAGAACTTTGAATCCTGCGATTCTGTCAGGCTCACCCTCTGTATAGCTGGGAACCCAAAGATAATTTCCCTGACCATCCTTAAGCTTTCTGATTTCTGCAAGAGTCTTGTCATTCATGATGAATGCCGCACCCTTACGATAAGGACGCTTAAGAGCAGAAACAAGGTCAAGGATATCGTCGGACTTGAGTGCTGCAGTATTGGTTGCTGCAATCTGACCTCCTTTGGTTGCATGGAAGATACCGGTAGGCTTGCCATTGCCGTCACCATTAAGGAATGCATCCTCTTCAGCGTTTGCAAGAGCATCACTGAACTGACGAATGATGTAATTCTCAAGGTTGAAGGCATTGTCATACAGAAGTTCTTCCGTAATCTTGATGGCAACATGAAGCTTGTGCGCATCAAGAATCTTCTGCTCAAACGATGCCTCACCGAATGATAATGCTCCGCCCTCTTCGATCCATGTAGCTGCAGGATTGGTTGCCGCGATATTGATCTTGTGCTCTCCGGAAGTAGTGATCTTAGTACCAAGCTTACGCATGATATTCTCTTCCTGAAGGATCTCCACGATTCTCTTGTCATACTCTTCAGGAACAAGATAACCGCCCTCAGCGTCAACACCTTCCTGAAGGACGTCACTGATGGTTCTGAACTCACTTCTTAATGCGGTGAGCATGGCCTTCTTGTACTCATCCCTCGCTCTGAAAGGCTTGTCAGCATCGTCTTCCATAGAAGTCTTAGGTCTGCTTGTGATAGGCTGGCTTGTTGCCTTAGCAAGCTCATCATCAATAGCCTGCTGACGAGTAAGTCTTTCAATCTCTTTTGTGAGATTGTTTACATCTGCCTCCATCTTTTCATAGGTGGCTGCATCTTCTGCGGATACGAAACCATCCGCGTTGCGCTTAGCATCGAGAAATGCCTTTGCAGTTTCCCATGCCTTCGCTCTCTTCTCTGTTAACTCTAAAATCTGGCTCATTTTTCTTTCCCTCCTGTTAGTGAATTAAGAGATTTAATCTCTTGTCCAGACTCGCGATGGGGGTTCTGTCTGCATTCCCCGCATCAGTTACTTTGGTTAAAAAGCTATCTTCTACAGCCTTACGGCTGAAAAGAACATCCTTGGGATAAAACGGAAGGGTTACTGCCATCGGCTTTACTTCCTTCTCATCCTCTACCGGTTCATCCGGCTCCTTGGTCTTTTCCTCAAAAAGGATCTCATCGACCAGGCCAAGTTCTTTCGCCTTACGTGCGTTCATCCAGGTCTCCGCTGACATAAGTTCCGAAATATGCTTATGCGAAAGTCCTGACTTATACATGTAGGCATTGATGATTGATTCCTTCACTTCCGAAAGGATCTCGATTGCCTTTTCAAGATCTCTTGAGTTACCGCCGGCAATCATCATCGGATCGTGAATCATGATCATTCCGACAGGTGAAATGGAAACAACATCACCGGCCATAGCAACCACTGATGCAGCCGAAGCCGCAAGCGAATCGATGACCACTTTGACCTTTCCTTTGTATTCGCGGAGCATGTTGTAAATCTGTGCGGCCGCAAATACGTCTCCGCCCGGTGAATTGATCCATACCGTGATATCTCCTGTTCCAGACTCAAGTTCCTCACGGAAAAGAGCAGGAGTCACTTCATCTCCCCACCAAGTGGATTCACTGATTTCACCCGATAAAAAAAGCGACCTTGGTGCATCAACACCTGAGTCGCTCTCGTCTCGGATCCAGTTCCAAAACTTATCCATATTTACTTTCCTCTCTTTCTGTTGGTTGTCTTCTCCTCCTGTGCCGGTTGCTTATCCGCATATATACCGGCATCTGCCAACTTACACATTGCTCCGTTGATGAGATAAAGGTTACCGCCGTCCTCTTCAGATACCGGATTCATATTCTCCATCTCACGGATATCGTTAGTAGAAAGCCATCCTCCGTTTCTGCCGATACTATAACCTTCCATCCTGGATTTATAGTCACCACGCATGAGGCCATCTACATTCATCTTGATTGTGTACTTGCCCTTTTCACTCGGAAGAAGCAATGCCTTTTCCATCTCCTGTTCAATCCTTATTACCCAGGGCTGAACCGAATACTTCACGAACTCAATGCTCTGATGCTCTATGTTCGAATAAGTAGCATGATCGAGCGAATTTATAAGGTGCAAAGGAACCCTGAAGATTCTCGCTATCTCTTCAAGCTGAAAATGCCTTGTTTCAGATAACTGCAGAGCATCCGGATTAAGACTTATCGGTGAGAAGTGCATTCCTTCTTCCAAAACCGCGATCTTATGTCCGTTATTGCTGCCCTGATATATGTTGTTCCAAGACTCTCTCACCTTGTCAGGATTCTTCAGCACTCCCGGATGTTCAAGCACACCACCGGGATATGCGCCATTCTTGAAAAATGATGCCCCAAACTCTTCAGCTGATAACGCAATCGCAATACTGTTCTTACTGGTTGCTATAGGAGATGCACCAACAAGACCATCCATACTCATAGCCGTAACATGCATGACCTCTTCATACTGAAGAACTATCTGCCCATCATCTTTTTGGTTCGGATTCTCATCACTTGTCTTGGTGTATATGTACTGAAGTTTGCCGTTATCATCTCTTTTTTCCTCAATGCAGTTGGGCATCAACGGATAAAGGGCAACTACTCTTCCAGCACCATCACGGATTATCTGTGTGTAACTATTCCCATATAAAAGGAGATGAGTCATCATTACCTCTCTGAAGGTAAAAGACGTCATCTCCGGGTTGGGTTCAGAATGAAGCAGTCTGTATAATGGATGATCATATTCCTTGACCTTTCCGCCATCCTCTCCATATGAGTAAATGCTAAGTGGAAGACTTGCCACCGCTTCCGATAAGACTCTCACACACGCATATACCGCTGAGGTCTGCATCGCGGTCCGCTCATTTACGATCTTACCGGTTGAGGTTCGACCAAAAATAAACGGTACTCCCTGACCGACCTGATCCGTAGGCTTATCCCTTGTAAATCCGAATAGTTCTCTGAACTTCATACGACTTCCTCCCAAAAAGAGTATTGATAAAAATCAAATCTTCTGTTATTATTTGAACACTTACAAATTTCGAACGGTGATTATTCACCGATCATTGTCGGAATCCCGACACATTTTCCACTCACTTTTTTATGTACTAAACACGAAAGGAGTAGTATATGTTTACGCAACAACAACTGAATAGCATTGACCGCAGATACTTTATAGTATTTGAGGCATCACCTTACTTTGTAACGGTGAAAAGCAAAAACACCCGCCATTTCTGGAGGATTCATTATGGACCGAAATCCTGTACCATCTTTCATTCTCACCAAGGTGATGGGAACTATCACGAACACGGCCGAGGTAAAAACCTTGAGTCCTGTCTCAAAAAGATCCAGAACCACGATGATTATCAATTAAAGCACCGAAGACCTGAAGATAACGATTTTGATTACTTCGTTCCGCTTCCCGATTCTGAGTACTTTGTCTGTTAGAACTTTTCTATATTGTTTAGCACTCCTATTAAAAGAAGTGTTCCCAAAAGCATCGTGATAATCACATGTTTTTCCCCATTTCAGCACCTTAAAACTCAATAAGACCGCGTTCATCATATACAGAACTCGAATCACCCTGACCGCACCTTATAGCCCTATCCAGAGCCATTATCGTTGCTATCGCTCCATCAATCTTTTCGGTAGATTTCTCTTTATCTGCTTTGATATTGCCCGCAGGGTCAGTCCTGATGAAGATGTTGTCCATATTCCAGCGAAGGACCGGATTACCACCATGAGCAATTCTTTGCTCAAGTGTAAGTTTCATCAGTTCTTTCGTAGGTGGACTCATATCCTTAAATCCCTGTCCGAAAGGAACTACTGTGAATCCCATTCCTTCAAGGTTCTGTACCATCTGCACAGCTCCCCACCGGTCAAAGGCTATCTCTTTGATATTGAACCTTGTTCCGAGCTCCTCGATGAAGTTCTCAATGTATCCGTAATGGACAACATTACCCTCTGTGGTCATCAGATACCCTTGTTTCTGCCAGACATCATAAGGGACATGATCTCTCCTTACTCGAAGGTCAACGGTTTCCTCAGGAATCCAAAAGTAGGGAAGAACCGCATACTTGTCATCCTCATCCAAAGGAGGAAACACTAATGCAAATGCTGTTATATCGGAGGTACTTGAAAGATCAAGTCCGCCATAGCAGGTTCTTCCCTCAAGTTCCTTCTCATCTACAGGAAAAGCACACAGATCCCATTTTTCCATCGGCATCCATCTGACAGACTGCTTAACCCACTGATTCAGCCTTAACTGCCTGAATGAGTTCTCTTCTGCCGGATTCTGCTTTGCCGACTCACATGCCGCTATAACCTTATCCATACCAACCGTAATCCCCAGACTCGGATTTGCCTTCTTCCATACCTTAGGGTCTGTCCAGTCATCATCGTCCTCGGCACCATAAATAACCGGGTAAAATGTAGGATCTATCTTTCTGCCCTCAAGTATGTCCTTTGCTTTCTGATGCGTTTCATAGCATATGCTGTTCGTATCGGTGCCAGCCGTTGTTATAAGAAAATATAGCGGCTGCATTCTTGCATCTCCTGAGCCTTTAGTCATTACATCAAACAGCTTCCTATTAGGTTGCGTATGTAATTCATCAAACACGACTCCGTGAATGTTAAATCCATGTTTAGAATATGCTTCCGCAGACAGCACCTGATAAAAGCTATTTGTAGGAAGGTATATGATCCTCTTTGTTGCTGCCAGTATCTTGCATCTCTTATTGAGTGCCGGACACATTCGGATCATATCGGCTGCCACTTCAAATACGATAGACGCCTGTTGTCTATCAGCTGCACAGCCATACACTTCCGCACGCTCTTCTCCATCTCCACAGGTAAGCAAAAGAGCGACCGCCGCAGCAAGTTCGCTCTTACCCTGTTTCTTTGGAATCTCTATATAAGCCGTATTGAACTGTCGATACCCGTTAGGCTTAAGGATTCCAAAAATATCCCTTATTATCTGCTCCTGCCAGGCAATCAATTCAAAAGGCTTTCCAGCCCATGTTCCCTTTGTGTGTGACAGACACTGAATGAAATTCATCGCATAGTCTGCTGCTTCCTCATCATAGTAAGAATCCTTTGCCATGAAATGAGAAGGAACATACTTTACTTTCTTAGCCATTGCAGATAAACCTGTTCCGATATCTTCGCCATCATGACCGGAGGAACACTCATACCGCAGACATACTGAACACTCTGGTTCATAAAGTCATAATCCTGCGGAAAGGTCTGACAGCTGATTATATCTTTATCCGTCATAAGGAGGCCGTCACACATACGGAAGCAGTAACCTCCTGCCGTAATGGTCTGCACCGGCTCATCATCGTGATTGATCGGTGATGTAAAACCACTACCGGATTTCCTTACCCTCTTGTTTATATCCTGAAGACATCTGTCGGATGCGATCCTGTACTTCATAAGCTTCGAAGCCATGTTGTCACCCGAGAAAGCCTTACCATAGGGTTCTCTGACCTTCTCAAATGCGATTGGCTTGGAATTGAAGTCCATCTTCAGTTTCTGAAAAGGAAGGTCTTTCCTGTGAGCTATGAAAAATACTCTCTCCCTCTTCTGCGGTACTCCCATACGGGATGCATTAAAAAGAAAGATCTGAACATCATAACCAGCATCATTAAACTGCTTAATGATGAGATTCACCCATCCCTTCGCATTACCGGTTATGAGGCCCTTCACATTCTCCGCTATGACAACCTTCGGCTGAAGCTTCCTTGCAACCTCTATAAAATAAAGGAACAGGTCATCAAGTCTCTGCTTTGCCTGTCCCTCTCTGAAGGTCTTTTCAACATTCCATCCGTCTTCCCTGCTGCCCGCCATTGAGAACACGGAGCACGGAGGAGATCCGTCTAAAACATCCAGATGCTTTAGTTCATCAGGTATCTCCTCATCGGGTATCTTCACAAACTCCCTTATGTCCATAAGATAGCTGAACTTGGGATGATTATTTGTCTTATATAATTTCATCATCTCCGGGTCTATCTCGCAGTTACCGACAACCTGATATCCTGCAAGCTTATATCCCATAGATGAACCACCGCCGCAACTGAAGCAGGAAAAAACACTGCATCCGTTCTTCGGCCTACTCTCCAGGTCTTCCAATTTCCACTTCCAAGGGAAATCAGTTGAAGCGGAAGCCACAGGCAGGGCACTCATATTTGAATTCTTCATCACCAAACACCTCCGTATCGTACTCTGTAGAGCCGGTTGCCTTTCTCTCCGCTCCAGTCTCTACTGTAAGATCCTCAGCCATACCGAAGAAATCAAAACCCTCAAGATCCATACCTTCAAGTTCGACTTCTAACTTCATCAGATCCCAAGTAGCTTTCTCACCTGTCTTATTATCCAGATACCGGTATTTCTTCTTCTGTTCCTCAGTAAGTCCTTCACAGATAAGGCAAGGAACTTCCTCATAACCGAGTGCTTTGAGCGCCTTATACCTGGTATGCCCCGCAAGGATGACTTTTTCTTCATCCACAACGATCGGAGTTATATATGTGCACTGTTTTATGCTTTCAGCGACCGCATTTACCGCATCATCGTTCTTTCTCGGGTTATTTTCATACGGAATGATCTCCGATAGCTTCAAATTCTCAAGTTTCATACCTCAAACACCTCCCCGCAGCACGGACAGGTCTTTGTTTTCTTCTCTGTGCCGCTTTTTTCCTCTCCAGAAGCCGAAATCTCAGGCTGACCGAAGTCATAACCCTGAAAATCAACATCCGATAGCTCTTCAGACAGTTTTTTCTGATCCCAAACGGCAAATTCAGCCGTTTTATTGTCATAAAGACGATATTTTTTCTTCTGTTCCTCAGTAAGGCCTGTTACAACAAGCACTTCACACTCTTTATAGCCAAGTTTTGTGAGTGCTGTGTACCTGGTGTGGCCTGCAAGGATCACTCCATCCTCATCAATGACAATCGGCGCGATGTAATTGCATTGTTTTATGCTCTCGGCAACATCGTCCACCGCTTCATCATTGATTCTCGGGTTATTTTCATAAGGTTTTATGTCTTTTAGCTTCTTTTTTACGTATTCCATACCCTTATCCTTTCTTTCGTGCCGTAAGTAACCGCTCCATCAGGTCATCGTGAGGACTTGCACCACCATACTCGACCGAACAGTTATCCTTAACGATCTGATAAATCTGATACCAGCACTGATTTACCTGTTTTAAGTATGTCTGACTCATCGTGACATATGGACTTGTGATTGCCGCGCCGGTTGTAGGATGCTTTCCAAGAAATCCATACTCAGAAATCATGGTCTCACACTGAACCCACCTTGATACCGACATCGCATACTGCTCTATAAGCTGATTATTTACAAATCTGTCGCATCCTCTTTCCTTAAGCCATAGAAAAGTGCTCTTAAAAACATCCTCAGCGCACAGATCCACACCACTCTTTTGTGATGCTTTGAGAAAATCCTTAACAGGAGGAACATCCTCACCGCTTAAATCTGCCGGATCAGGAAAAGCAAGCACCGGACCTGTACCACCCTGAGCAATCTTATCCGTCAATGCTTTCGGTTTTCTTCCCGCTCCGACTCTTGCACCTCCGCGTGCAGTTCCGTCTTTTGCCATAACTACCTCCTTAAGTTGCAGCAATCGTCCGGATTATGATTCACATTGGCTTTCCAATACCCATAGGCTTCGCTCTCATCCTCGCATACAGTAATCTGAGCAAATCCCGTGATATTCTTGAGCAGTTCCTTTTTCTTCTCCAAAGGAAGATGTCTGTAACCGCTCTGCTTTACTGTCCAATCTGAATAGTCGATATCAAACCACTTCTGAATCCAAGAGTTCACTCTAAGGAACTCAATAAGAATCTTGTCACACCTAACGGCATTGAGCCTGTCATAATCTATATATTCAGGAATGAACGGAGAAAGTCTGAGTGTCACATCAAATCCGTTCTCTTGCAGTTTTTCGATTGCCTTTATCCTCTCGCTCGGGAGCGGTGCTTTCTCATAAGTACGGCTTAACTCATCATCAGTAGTAGTAACCGTAATCTGAATATGAGCAAGTTCCTTATCAAGGATGTCCATATACTCATCAGTTGCTACCAGAGGACTCTTCGTAACAATTAAATAAGGCACCCTGTTCTCATTGAGTGCCTTAATCGTTTCGTATGTTACTCTGTACTTTAGTTCCGCAGGCTGAAAGCAATCTGTCATACCGCCGAGTCGTATCGGTGTCTGACATCCTGCAATCTGTCTGACCTTTCTTCTTATCTTCTTTATGTCAGCAACTGCAGGATCTTCAGCATTCCACAGACCTCTGAAGTTAAGCAAGGACTTGGCATAACAGTATTTACAGTCATGAGCGCATCCGCATCCGTAAGTATCAAGCCTTGTCGGATACCCACATTTGCCTCCTTCGTTACCGCCGACTGTTTTATAGAAACTCTTGAACTCTTTCATATTTCACCAATGAAAAAGGCAGAGCTCATCACCCTGCCTTAATACCCTGTTTGAATTCGCTTTTTTACACATGACACCCCCGCCCCGTTCCCCGGGCCATATAGGTTTCATGATTTCGATACCCCCTACCTGTCACTTGTCACCTGTCACATTATGCCAGCGGTCACCTCGCTCAGCATGTATACGTGCGTGACAAGCCGCACATAGAGATATCAGATTGCTCCGATCATGATTTCCACCTTCAGCTAAAGGCTTGATGTGATGAACCTGATCGACCGGTACGAGGATACCCTTCTTATAACATTCCTCACAGAACGGATGCTCCTTGACGTAGGATTGACGTATCCTATGCCAGGCACGTCCATATCTGCTCTTTGTCTTCGGATCTCTCCCGTACTTCTCATATTGTCTGTTGACCAGCTTCTCATGTTCGGGACAGTAACGCTTATCTGTCAGCGCCGCACATCCCGGATAACCGCATGGATGCTTCGGCTTTCTTGGCATAGCATTACCTCCGGGCAAAACAAAAGCCCTGAAGGAATCTGTATCCCTCAAGGCTTCGGTTCATTTTACACTCTTGTCGATTTTACTATATCACAAAGGGTAGGTGCTCATGTGTGCTCAAAAGTGCTTATTTGTGCTCAAACCTGCTCACATTTTCCGATTATGATCGGATTATCCGGTAAAACAACATGAAGAAGTGCCTGTCCATGCCATCTTCTTACTGTTGACTTATCCGCGTGGAGTTCGTCTCCGATTTCATCCCAGGTCATATTATGGATATACCGGTAACGAAGAACCATCTGCTCATCTGTATTATCAACCTTTGCAATCATATCCCGTATCTGTCTCTTAAGATCGATGTAAGTGTTGATCTCCTGATTAATCCTTTCCTCCAGCATGAAAACCTTATCAAGATACTTTTGGAATGGTGCTTCATTATTCTTCGTATTCTGTACTCTATCCCCTAACTTGGGTGCCGAAACAGAAGCTGCCATCTCTCTTAGTCTCTCTATCTCTTCAAGATCAGAGTTTATCTTATGGTCAAGCCGATATGCCTGGTGTAGATATTCCTTTGCTGTCATCATCTTCCTCCTTAAGTTTACGTAGGAGCGCCTTGCCATCTAACTGCGTCAGCGCATTAAACCAATCGGAACAGAAGAATTTCTCACAGTCTTCTACCATAAGCTTTGCATCTTCATTCTTAGGTCGTTTCTTTAGTTTCTTCCTTGCATCACGATAATCCTTAACGGCCTGGAGGATTATCGCATTCGCAAGTTCATCATATGGGTTGTTCATGACTTCCCTTTCAGGTTTGCACGAACCGCATCAATTAAAGCATTCTGCGTCTTCTCCTTTTTCTGCAGAGCCTTCATGACATCCTCATCTATCGTATCCTTTGCGATGATATGATGGATGACCACTGTCTCCGTCTGTCCCTGTCTGTGTATCCTCTTAAGAACCTGCTGATACAGTTCCAAAGACCAGAACATTGAGAACAGAATCATCGTTGAGCCGCCTTGCTGCAGGTTCAGGCCGTGACCCGCAGATGCAGGATGTATGATTGCCACAGGTATCTTACCCGCATTCCAATCTTCGATATCCTTTGATGTCTTAATCTCTCTTACCTGAAATTGCTTCTTTATCCTGTCAGCATCGTGCTGAAACCAATAAGCCACAAGAACCGGTTTACCATTGGCACCTTCGATAAGATCCTCAAGGGCATCAAGCTTTCTGTCATGAATATGGATCACATTCTTATCCTCATCGTAGACCGCACCATTTGCCATCTGAAGAAGCTTACCCGACAGAACCGCAGCATTGGCAGCATCGATTTCCTTATCCTTAACCTTAGCTACCATCTCCGCTCTGAAGTCATCGTAGACCGCATACTCTTTCTCATCCATATAGACCGGCACTTCATTCAGTACACAATCAGGAAGCTTCAGATAATCACAGGACTTCATGCTGATAGTCATATCCGATATACGGCCATATATCATATCCTCCGCTCCGGGTGCTGGTTTATAGGAAAAGATCATATCCATATTCCTTTTATCCGGTACGAAGTATGAATTGCGGTAGTGCGTGATATATCTTCCGAGGCGCTTACCATTATCAAGTATCCGAAACTCCGCCCACAGATCCATAAGTCCGTTACTTGAAGGAGTTCCTGTAAGACCGACTATCCTTCTCACGAAAGGTCTTACCTTAAGGAGACTCTTGAACCTCTTTGCTTGATGGCTCTTAAACGAAGACAATTCATCGATTACTACCATGTCATAGTCGAATGGGATACCGCTCTTATTAACAAGCCAATCAACATTCTCTCTGTTTATGATATGAATCTGTGTCTTCTGCATCAGAGCCTGTATCCGCTCCTTCTCACTTCCGATTGCTACACTG
Organism: uncultured Lachnospiraceae bacterium; assembly: GCA_902780985.1. Next base: position 13,804 of record CACZHN010000018.1, read on the forward strand.
TAGGAAAGTCCTTTCAGATGATCCCACTTCTTAATCTCAGAAGGCCATGTGTCTCTCGCCACACGGAGCGGTGCTATGATCAAAACCTTTCTGACATCGAAATAGTCATACATTAGGTCATCTATTGCGGTAAGGGTTATAACCGTCTTACCTAACCAAGGCCCATATCAAGGAATACCGCAGCCTCTTTTTTCTCTTCAATGAACTGAACCGCAAACTGCTGATAATCATGTGGTATGAACTTCATTCGGCATCACCTCCAATCTTTTTAAGTATTTCTGTTATCTGTTCAATCCCGTCTACGCAGTAAACCTGAAAGCCAAGTCTCTCCAACTGTTCTTTCCGCCTTACCTGCAGAGACCGCATCTTTTTACCTGGTGCTTTAAGTTCAACAAAAGCAATCCGTCCTTCCGGTAAAAGCACTATACGGTCAGGCACACCATCAAATCCCGGACTCACAAACTTAGGAGCAAGACCGCCTGATTTCCTTACTGCGGTAACGAGTTTCTTCTCAATTTCTTTCTCTCTTAAAGAACTCATCCGATACCTCCATCCTTATGACCTGTGACAAGTGACGTGACAAGTGCCAAAAATTCCTATATGCGCGAAATACGCGTGTTTCGTGTGCGACTATATATAAAAACAATGATTTAATTTAATATAGAAATTCTTGTCATGTCCGTCACAAATCGTCGCAGATCACTGTTTTAGGGGTGTGACAACGTGACAACTCTGTGACAACCTCCAAAGACTTGTCACAAAAATCGAGCTTGTCACTCATCCTTGCGGACATATACCCGCTGAAGTCCGTAGATATTGATGCGCTTACGGCACTCAACCTTCTCCCAGTCCTTCATCCTCTTCATGATGGCCGAGATAGCATAACTGTCCTTAGGCTGAATATCCTCTTTGGCTTTTCCGAAGCATTCGCACCATATCTCAATGTTGGATACCTCTGTGCGATGCCCGCTGCCTGCCGGCCTTGTAGGATCGTTCTGGTCACGGAAGTAATCTCTGCGCCTGTAAGTGTCCATATCATCCCAGGAATCAGGGAGTAACATATCAAGGTACTCACGAACGATACCCTCTCTGTCATCCTGTTCCATTGCTTCCCTCTGCTCTTCCTGTGCATAGGACTCAAGCTTAGGATCGAGATAAAGCTTCTCACCTGCCTCGGCAATGACCTTGACTTCCGCCCATATCTGCTGAACAACCTCTTTGGTCATATCCCAAGGCTTATACTTGCTATTACCGGTTACTTTCACATTCCAGAACCTTCTGTTACCGGTAATATCCCTGAGGTATCCGTTCTCACTGTTGGTAGTTCCGAAGAACACGCACTGTCTCGGATGAGGAGTTACCCTCTTACCGAAAGAGGCTCTGTACTTATCATCACAACGGGATACAAAGGCTTTTACCTTATCGAGATCCGCTTTCTTCATACCGGCAAGCTCACCGATCTCATGAATCCAATAACCCTGAAGCTTCTCTGCTGCCGTTTTGTCATTCATATCAGAAAGAGTAAGGCTGTCCGAGAACCACTCCATACCAAGGTTAGAGATAAATGTTGACTTACCTATTCCCTGAGCTCCGTTAAAGACAGGCAGATAGTCGAACTTGATACCGGGATGGTAAACACGCATATATGCCGCACATAATGTCTTCCTGCATACGGATCTGATATATTCGTTATCTTCAGCACCGAGATAATCAATGAAGAGCGTATCCACTCTGTCGATCCCATCCCACTCGGGAAGGCTCTCAAAATACTGCCTTATAGGATGATAGCTTCTGTCATCGGCCACCTTGGTTACCGCTATGTCATAATTTCTCTGTGAGAAAGAGCCGTAATGGTCATCAATATAACAGATAAGCTGAGCATCATCGGCATCTCTCCAGAACTTCGCCGGATGCTGCCAAGGTACCTCACCTTTTATCTCAAGTCCGTCCGCAAGCTGGTTGAAGACGATGTTCCTAAGATATGGGTCATGCTTAATGATCAGCTTGGCATTATAAAGGCAGTTCTCAAGTATCGCGCCCTTAGATGTATAACGCAGTCTCTTCTTCCAATCGTCTCCGTCATCTTCTGCAAACTCACTCTCTGCTTCCGATAAGCGCTCATTTGCCGCCAGTACCCTTACCTCATCCTGTTCCATGGCAAAATCACACATGGCCTTATATGCTTCTTTCTCATCCAGGTCTCCGAACTTATGGATGCGGACAAGATCAAAAGCATTACAGAGCTTCAGGTATGCCGGATCTTTCGCATGGTGGCTGTAAGCAAACTTACCTCCGTCAATGATCTCCACTCCGGCAACGGAACTCGACTCTATGAAATGCCACCTGTCTTCACTGTCTGTAGGTTCATATACATCCGATAAGAACTGCTCGATTGCCTTCGTTATAGGGAAGTAGGTTCTGTTGAAGCATCCGACCGCCCCTTCCTTCTCAAGAGGGTTCTGTACCTTAACAGGATCGGTAGTATTCGCCTTGCTCTCCCTTGAAGAGGTTGGAAGTCTTGTCGGATCTGTCCACTCAGGGTGAGCGTTCAGTATCACATCAGGATCTAACCAATCCTTATCTACTTCCTTGAACACATATGACCCGTTCGCCGGAGTTGACGGCCAGTACATAAGCTGATTGGGAAGATATGAGCATTCATCAAAGAAGTCGATGCCCAGATCCTTTGCCACGTAACGAGATACGGCTACAAATTCATCGGGAGTCATGTCCCTTGTTACCGGTATCACGATACGAACCCTCGGCTTTTCATCCGTGCTGCTGTGAGTGGTGTAAAGGCAGCAAGTATAAGGCATCTTATCTTCAAAATCTTCCAGAAACTCTTTATCGATTCTGTCTCCGTCAAGAGTTACCATGGAGCGAAGGTCAACTGTATCAATCTTCCTTCTCCCGCCCTGGAGAGCTCCTCCGACAAAACCGCCATGGTCTTTTGCCGCATCCTTCTGAGCCTTGCCCATCTTGGCATACTCTTCGGCTGACTCCGGTGTCCGTATCGTAGTCTTAAGACGTTCCACCAGATCCGCAAAACAAATCGTCTTGTTAACCCATTTCTTTGCCTGCCGACTTGACCCGTAGGCTATAGATAACTCCCTCATGCCCAAACCACCTCCTCGAACTTTCCATTGAAATACCTTACCTTCTGGTGTCGCTTTGTTGCTTTTTCGATCTCTGTCTGCATACCGCTGCTTATTCTATCTGCAAGCACCCAGACCTCATCGCACTTACCCATAAGAACGATATCCATGAACAGGGCAAGTTCTCTCTCTTCTTTAACTGAATCTTCCATGAACTGTGGAAACATCAGATGCGGTGCAAGTGGTATCTGACCGCTATCAAGAGCAAACCGACAGAACTCCCTTGTGCGCTCCGTGTTATAAACCACATCTCCGCTGAAGGGACTACAGATATAAACGAGTGGTCGGTACACCCGTTCATCTTTGACTTTGACATCTGCCATTTCAGACCTCCTTGGTAATAAAAATTCCGAGGCTATCAAGTAACCTCTACTTGGTAGCCCCGGGAGGAGGTTGAATCTTACGATTCCTTATAAACTTCCTTTAACTTTTTTGCAGCACGGTTCAGTTTCTGAGTGATATTGTTCTCGGAGTCACCGACTCTGGCAGCATATTCGCGGATAGTCATGCCGTCGATGCGAACCGCAATGAAGGCTTCTGCCCACTCAGGCTTCTTAATAAGCGCAGATCTTACCCACGAACAGATTTCTTCATACTCAAGGTCACTGTGGTCATCTGTACCGGATAACAGGTAATCCATGATATCGAACCCTGTATCCTCAGGATCTGCCTGAATGTAGCCCTTTCTTCCGTCCATACGCTTACGCTTCGGTGTCGGATCAATATGTCTGGTCTCTCTGTGCCAGACATTGTACTCAGGTCTGTTGTACTGCTCATCGAAAGCCTCCTGTATACGGCTCTCGGTCTCTTCGTCGGAAAGCCCTTCACCTTCAAGGGACAGGCTGACCCACATCTGTCTTGTTGCCTCTGAATCCAGTTCGATCTCCTGAATCTCATTCTCGTAGCGAACTCTTAACTTCATAATGCATTCCTTTCTGCCGGTGGTTTTCAGACAGCGGAATGCATTAAGAAAGGAGCCTTGCTCAGAAGATGACCGCAGACTCCTGTTTGCCGAGAAAATGGCGCACTGAAGTACGGTGGGTGCATCTTCATCCCTATACAACCGGTTAGGTTGTAGTGGATTCTCTATGCATCCCGCCGTCCTAATGGCCATCTCGGACTTTGAGATTTATATTGTTTATTTAGGTGCCTTTCGGCTTACCTTCGATTTAATACGGCGCTTCGGCCATATAAACAAAAAAACGTCGGAGTTACCTATAAAACCTTTCGGCTACATAGATAACTCCGACGTTCAGTTCCTCGATTGGTTACGGGACTATTTGCGGTAGTTTCTTACTCTCTTTCTGCTTCTTTAACAGCATCCACCTGGTAAACTACATCATCCCAGAGGATCTTTTCATATTTATTTTTGTCAGACTTTTTTTCAAGATATATCTGTCCGTTCTCAACCAAAACATCACAAAATCTTGGCTTATTTGGTTTCGAACTGTGTAAATCACGAATCGGCGATTTTCGCATTTTATCACCTCCCTCTTATATTACCAAGCCGCAATACTTAATCTGCGGGTGTGCTATCATAAACAGTTCCAGTTTTTCTCTTTCAGGTGCTGACAAGAGTAATTCCTTATTCTTGGTTTTCGAAACATCTTCAGGATGATCGCTTATAAACGTTTCTTTAGATACAAACAAAACATGATATTTCGTTTTGTCCTTCATATCCTGATGGAAAGTAGCAATCACATAGTCTGCCAAAAATGCGTATTCCTCAGGCAAGTTATCGATACCATTCAGCCACTTATACTGGGCCCCTTCATAGCCCCTTGATGGCGGTGGACTCAGCTGCGGAATTTTCCACTCGCTTCCTTCCTTGTATGCAGTACGTATCTTCCCTCTTCTAATCCACTGACGCACAGTACCTTGTTCGACTTCATAGAACTTCGCATACTGTTCTACAGAAAATGAATCTGGACGAAGTGAAATGAGTTTATATACCGCATCAAGCTTTCCTGAACGAAAACCTCCGTCTTCCTCAAGTTTATATTCTTTATAATGTTCAATATTGAGAGAAAACTCATCATATTGATACTCAAGTTCATAAACCCAATAATCTGGCAAATTATCAAACAGAACGGAATTCTGAATCTTCTCCTCAAACGCTGCAAGAAACATGACCATCAGGGCATAATAAGTCTTCGGATACTTAGGATTCTCTTCAGCTTCTGACATATATCTCTTGATTTTCTTACTCAGTTTCCTTAGTACAGCCTCTTTCGTTATGCATTCATTGCGCCTTATTGCTTCAATTATTTCTTTCTCTGATGTTGGCATATTTTCAGCCCCTTTCTCTTTGTACTCATAGGATAGCATTTCATTTGTACTGTGTCAATACATTTTTGTACTGTTGCAATACATTTTCTATTATTCAGCAATTACGCTTATTTGCGTAATCCTTTGTCAAAAAATATCTTGCCACCCTAAAGCGGCAAGAATTAGATAATGCCAC
>CACZHN010000019.1 GCA_902780985.1 uncultured Lachnospiraceae bacterium
AATACTTTGTTGTAGCAGTTGTGCTGGCTGCCATCCAGATATAAACATCTATCTTATCTCCGGCATGAATAATATGTCCTGCCATCTGGTTTTTCTTTGTTCCGATACGATAGAAGTTATCTCTTTTACCTGTAATGGTATTGATTCCGTCCCAGTAATAATTCTCTCTTACAAGCTTATCGTTGATATAAAATGTAACGCACATTGTGTCAGCATCTCCGTAAAGACCTGTCCACTCAAAGTTAAATACTATATCATTGTCGTTCTCTAAAACAGGAACAAAGCTTACATTGAGATATCTTGTTGTATACTTGGAAGGAACAATTTCTTCCGACTTGTATACTTCACCGTCTGTATATTTATCCTCATTCTCTCCGGCCTTAAGCTGTAATGTTACCGAATAAGCCGATGAACCGTCTAAAGGAATAAGCCCCTCAGAGGTAAAGTCATATGTATAAGACTCCGAAACCTCAAGCTCTCTGGTTCCGACTACGGTACCCTCACGGTAAACAGTAACTAAAAGCTTAACATCAGGTGCGTCAAAATAGTTTTTGTAATCATCGATGAAATCCGAACTAAGGCTCCATGAAGCATCCATATGTCCGTTGGTTTTGCTTGGCTTCCAGGTAAAACCGCTTACTGTAGGAAGAACTTTTGCCTCAACAGGCTCATCCTCTTCTTCCTTCTCTTCTTCCTCTTCCTCATCTGCCTTTTCATCTTCAGGCGCTTCTGCTAAAAGCTCCTCCTGCTTATTCTCTTCGGCCGGTACTTTCTCTGCAGGAACTTCTTCCGCAGGCACTTCTTCGGAAGGTACTTCCTTCTTATCATCCTCAGGAATCTCCTCTGCAGGAACTTCCTCACCCGGCACTTCCTCTACAGGATCTCCCACTTTCTCTTCAGGAACTTCTGCAGGTACTTCCTCTGCAGGTACCTCTACAGGCACTTCTTCTGCAGGTACTTCCACCTTTTCCTCAGGAACATCCTGATCCCCAGCAGGTACCTCAAGCACGATCGGATTCTCCTGCGGCAGATCATCTGCCAGCACTCTGGATGTACCGAACGGCGTCATGCCCAGCACAAATCCCACGGAGAGCATAACACTAACCAATCTTTTCATCTTCTTTTTCCCCTTTCTTAACTCTATGACACCCATATCCCAGTGTCATATAATCATTTTGTTGTTAAGTATGCACAACTAAAACCTTCACTTTTCAGCAGTTTGTACTACAACGACTAAGATAATACTACAATTCATTTTCGTCGTCAATTATTCATATTGCATAAAAAAACGGAACGCTTAACACGTTCCGTTCATACTTACATAGCCTTTACTTCATCAAATTCCTTTGCAACTTCCTCGTCCGGAGCCTTTGTAATAAGGCTTACTACAACGATCACGATAAGTGCTACCGCAAATGCAGGAGCAAGCTCATACAGATCCCAGGCACCGCCCATCGGACGAACGCCGTACTTCCATACGAATACCATAACCGCTCCGGAGATCATACCGGCAACAGTACCGGCTGCATTTGCTCTCTTCCAGAAAAGTGACATAAGAGTTGCCGGTCCGAATACGGCACCGAATCCTGCCCAGGCAAATGATACGATATTAAATACCGAACTTGACTGATCCCAGGCGATCACAACTCCGAGAACAGCAACTACAACAAGTGTAACACGAGCTGTAAGCATAGCTGCCTTTTCGGACATCTTGATCTTGAAGAAGTCCTGGAATATATTTTCCGAAACCGCAGATGAAGCAGCGATGAGCTGTGAATCCGCAGTTGACATTGTCGATGCGAGAATACCTGCGATGATAAGACCGCCGATAAGAGCCGCACCGAAACCGTGCTTACTTATATGATCCGCAAGTACTACGATGAGAGTCTCTGCCTTTGATGAGCTTGTCGGATCTTCGATAAGGCTCTCAAGAGAACCGGCCTGTGTCATGGCACGTCCTACAACTCCGAGGAATGTAGCGATTCCGAGTGAGATAACAACCCATACAGATGCAACTCTTCTTGAAAGCTTAAGCTTGTTCGGATTCTCGATAGCCATGAATCTAAGGAGGATATGAGGCATACCGAAGTATCCCAGTCCCCAGCAGAACATGGTGATCTTATTGAAGAGTCCGTAAGGATCACCTGTTCCCGTAGTATTGTTAAATGTTGCATTCATATCAAAGTAGCCCTTAAGGCTGTTTGCGTTATCAAGTACCGCTCCCATACCGCCGGCATGACTGATACCGTAACTGAGAACTATGATAAGCGCAATTGTCATTACTATAGACTGGATGAAGTCCGTACGTGATGCCGCAAGGAATCCACCTGTTGTTGTATAGCCTACGATAATGATGGCCGATACTATCATGGCCAGCTGATAATTTACTCCGAAAAGATTTGCAAAAAGCTTTCCGCAGGCGGAAAATCCCGATGCTGTATACGGAATAAAGAATATGATAATGGTGAGAGCACCGATCAGCAGTGTCAGGTTACTCTTATCCCTAAATCTCTTCTTGAAATACTCGGGAAGAGTTATGGCATTTATCTTTGCCGTATAATTTCTGAGTCTCTTGGCTGTGAAAAGCCAGTTAAGATAAGTTCCTACCGCAAGACCTATCGCCGTCCAGCCCGCATCTGCGATACCCGAAAAGTACGCAAGTCCCGGAACGCCCATGAGAAGATAAGAACTCATGTCGGACGCCTCAGCACTCATGGCTGTTACAAAAGGTCCCAGTTTTCTGCCGCCGAGATAAAAGTCCCCAACGTCATTCGTGTTTTTAGATGCGATAAAACCGATGAGAAGCATACCCGCCAGGTATACAACTATGGCCACGATTATACCGATCTGCGCTGTTGTCAGTGCACCCATTTGTTGCCTCCTTTATAACACTTATTTTGTTTTTCGGTTCACACCCAAACCGCTTTTAAGTGTATCATAGAGAGGCTCTGTTATCAATAATTAACGCCCTGTTTAAGGACTGTTTCGCCGTCTTCCGAGAAGGATATCTTCTGCTCTTTTCCGTCCACCGAGATCACATAATCACCCTTGAAAACATCCAGCGCTGCCGCACCGTTTTCATCGGTCACAATACTTGTATCAGTCCACCACTCTTCGTGGGTAAGCTTCTGCAGCATATCGTAAGCCGGCTTAGGTGAATTATCCTTTCTGATGTAACCGCTAGGTGCACCCAGCCATGCTCCGTCTCTGTAATCCCAGGTTGTGATAGCCTGAACCAGCGGATGAGAGAAAAGTATGCGATACATTTCCTCTATTTCACGGGCCTGTCTCTCTTCTCCTTCCGGAGTCGTAGGCCACTCAGGCACCTGCCAGTCGTTCAGATCCTCGATATATGCCGGCATGATATCACCGGATATAAGAGTATTTTCCGTAAAATGGATCGGCAGGCCGAAATGCGAGAATCTCTCCAGCACTTCGTAAACCTTATCCGCTCCCCAGTATCCCTGATGCTGGTGGGACTGGATACCGATGGCACTGATCGGAACTCCGGCCTCAAGACATCCGTCGATAAGGATCTCATAGCTGATGGATGTATTGAAATCGTTCAGCAGGAGCACCGCATCCGGATTCATCTTATGCGCTTCCTCGAATACGCTCTTAATAAGTCCCACTCTGCCCTTCTCCTTGCAGATACGGGTAATCGCATTATCGTACTTATCGAAGATAGGCATGATGACAACTTCGTTGATAACATCCCACATATCGATGACGCCCTTAAATTCCGTCACCTCGCGGTCGATTCTCTCCAGCTGCTTCTTCATTATCGTCTCGTTATCATACTTCATAAGCCAGTCGGCACATGCCGTATGCCAGCAAAGAGGATGTCCCTTTACTTCGATGCCGAGGCTCTTCATATATTTCGCGGTGTTCATAAGGGAGTCGCGATCGGGCTCTCCTTCCACCGGCTCATACCTTCCCCAGTAAAACGGCAGAGTTCCGTAATTGAATATCTTCTGCCAGCTCTCGACTATCTGCTTATGTTCCTCATCTCCGTCCTTTACGTAAGGGATAAAGTCAAATGCACCGCATCCGAATAAGAACTTATGATTTGTCTGTTTTACCTTGATCTCTTTTCCCGCAGCCGGACGACCTTCAGCATCTGTGACCCTGAACGTTACCTTCGCCTTTCTGTGAGAAATATCCGAATTTATTATTGCCATAACCCTTCTCCTCTCCTAAATGTGTCTTTACCTGTGCCTTCAGTCCCGGCAGCAGCTTCCTGCCGAATGCATATATATTCATTAACAGTGCGCCCGTCCATGCTGTTATCTCAGCATAAGCCGCCGCATTGAATCCTACCTTCGTTATGAAATATGATATGACTCCGGTTCTGAGAACCATTTCCAGAACTCCCGACCACATCGGGATAACCGGATCGCCCATTCCCTGAGCTCCGCATCTTACAACGAACAGGCAGTCTACTATAATGATCGTCTTACCCACCAGTGGGAAATACCCGCAGGCAAGCTGCACTGCAGCATCTCCTTCTATAAGGAAGGAAGCCAGTGTATATGGTGCAAATACCAGTACAGAGCCCAAAATAATGTATGCTATGATTGCAATGGTTATACATACCTTGAAGCCGCTCCATATCCTGTCGAACTTTCTCGCGCCGTAGTTCTGACTTGTATAAGCGCTCATGGCATTTCCCGCCGTGCTGGCCGGATTCATGAAAAGGTTCAGATACTTACTGCATGCCGTATACGCTGTGGTATAATCCACGCCGCATCTGTTGATGAAGCTCTGTACCACCATGCAGCCGATAGCCGTTATGGAATTCATGAATGCCATCGGAAGACCGTTCTTTACCAGATCCAGATATATCTTCTTCTCGTTCTTAAAATCCTCACGGCTCAGCTTGATCACCTCGATCCTGCTGAGTCTTCTGATGCATACAAATGCGGAGATAACCTGTGAAACTATGGTTGCGACAGCCGCACCTTCAACTCCCGTATGCATTACGAATATAAAGAAGCTGTCCAGTGACAGATTTACAATAGAAGAAAGAATTATCGCCTTCAGCGGTGTACGGCTGTCTCCCAGGGATCTCAGTACCGCAGCGCTGACATTATAACTGATGGATGCAGCCAGTCCTCCGAATATGATATAGCCATACTTCAGACAGTCGGCCATCAGCGCTTCATCGGTCTTTATCAGTCCGAGAGCCGTCGGAAGGAACAGTATACTGAAAGTCGTCAGCAATATAATAAGAAAGATTGATAACTGAATCGTTCCCGCCAGTCTGTGACGAAGCTCCTCTTCCTTCTTCGCTCCGAAGCTCTGAGCCAGAAGCACACCGAAGCCATTGGCCAGTCCGAAGGAGAATCCTACTATAAGGAAGAACAGGGAACCCATATTTCCTACTGCCGCAAATGCATTGTCTCCCAGTCCCTTTCCTACTATCTTCGCATCCACAAAGTTATATATCTGCTGAAGCATACTGGTCATGATAAGCGGCCAGTAAAAGTTCAGAATGTGTTTAGCCACATTACCGGTTGTAAAGTCTATAACCTTCTTTTCTTTAATTTCGACATTCCTTGCCGCCATATATTTATCCTCATATACTCAAAAGTGTTAGACGGATTATAAAAGTTGTATTACAATAATTTTATCCGAAGTTTTGTTTTTTTTATAATTCTATTGTCTGATTAAATGTATTCCATCCGAAGGAGTTATCTATGGATACGGGAAGAGAGCTTAATTATCATTTATATATACAGCGCGAAGAGGAATTCGAAAGAACCGATACCAGAAAGGAATTCTCCAGATACGACGACATAAAGAACGGTGACGTAGAGAAGGTTCAGGAGAACTTCAACGAGCTCCGCAAAGACTTTTTTCTGGGTAAAGGTCTTCTGTCCAAGGATCCTCTCAGAAATGTAAAGTACCACTTCGTGGTTTCCATCGGAGTCATATCCAGAGTCTGCCTTAAAGCCGGCATGCCTCACGACGAAGCCTACACTCTGAGCGATATCTATATTCAGGCTGTGGACGAGCTGACTTCCATCGATGACGTTATCGATCTTCTGGAACAGGCCCAGCTGGACTTCGCGGAACGTATGAAGAAGACAAGAAAGAATACGGACCATTCCATATATGTGCGTCATTCCATTGATTACATATACGACCATCTCCACGAAAATATCACCATGGAAAAACTGGCGGAAAACGAGAACCTGAATCCCAGCTACTTTTCCAAGCTGTTCTCCCAGGAAATGGGTACACCGGTAAAAGCTTATATCTTATCCGTCAAGATAGATACCGCAAAGAACATGCTGGAGAAGTCGGATTACTCCGTCTCCGAAATTGCATTTTCACTGGGTTTCTCATCCCAGAGCGCATTTACCGCCGCATTTAAAAAACTGACCGGGGAAACCCCGGCCAGATACAGAAAGCATAATGATTATGTTAAAGCATTTTAGGCTCGATAAACTCAGCGCCTTTTTCAAGCAGATGTCCGATTATCACCTTATAATATTCAGGTACTTCGGCATCTGTTTCTTCATGTGAATGGAACAGCACCAGATGTTCAGCATCATCCCCGATAGGATCGGCTCCCGGCTCGGCCGTGTCGATTCTTCCCAGGATCTCATCGATGGTCATCTGCCCCGGTCTTATCATATATTCCATGATATCAAAGGAACACATTACATCGATCTCGTTATTATTGTTGCCCTCTATATAACCCGGAGCGTTAATTCCTCTGTCATCTATCTTGGTAAATCCGTTATCTCTCAGATACTGCTGGAGCTTCTCCTTATTCTCACCGCCCTTATCCAGGAACGGGAATCTGAAGACCTTATACTTTCTCTCCACTCCCGCATTTGAGTAAGCCGCATTCAGGAGTGCTTCTGTCTTTTCGATTTCCTCGATGCACTCTTCATAGCTTAACTCACTGAAGTTCGGATGAGTCCAGGAATGATTTCCCACTACTATCCCCTTCTTAAGTACATACTCCAGGATCTCCGGATACTTCTCCGCCTCTGCTCCTATGGTAAACATTACCGGTCTTATCCCCTGCTCCAGAAGATAGTCCAGCAGCGGGATCGTCACCTTGTTAGGTATGTCGTCTACAGTCAGCAAGATCTTTGCCATTTTAATTTCCTCCTATCAACTTCTTATGAAAACCGAGGTAGGATGCCAGCTTTCCGGATTCCTTAATCATTTCATCCGTAGCCTCATCCCCTCTGAATCGTACTTTGTAATATTCCGCGAAGATCCGCCTCATGATCTCCCTCGTTCCCGGATCCTTTATCACATCCGCATATTCGTATATGGAGCGGACGTTCCGTTCCTTAAAGGCTTTGTCTCCCACTATCTTTCGGATGCGCCTTACATTTTCCGTAAGCTTACGCTCCGGCGTCATAAGCATATATCTTATATATAAGATGATCTTTATAAGCAGGATCACCGCCACCGCAAATCCCACCATGGCTCCTATATAACTCAGGAACTTTATCAGTCCCTCCTTATCAAAGGCCTCCTGCTTTCTTTCTATATTAAGGCCGTCTAAATCTATCGCCTCATTTTGTCCCTGATTCTGCGGGATCGGAATATACGGCGTCGGCGTTCCCACATTCACCGTTTCCTTGTTCGTGTCGGATACCGTAAGTCCCCATCCCAGGTCTTCTGCCGTTTCCTTCACGGGAGTCGGTTCGAAAGGAACCCATCCGTAACCGGAAATGTATGCCTCACACCAGGCATGAGCTTCGTTGCTCATAACGCTGCTGTATTCCTTCTTATACCTATGGGCATACCCCATGGTGTACTTGGCCGGAATACCGCTGAGTCTCAGCATCAGCGTCATGGAAGAGGCAAAGTAGGTACAGTATCCCACCTCATCCTCAAAAAGGAACCTGTCTATATAGTTATCTCCTTCGGCACGGACTACCTGTGTCGAATAAGAGTACTGCCTGAGATATGTCTCAATAGCCTTGGCCTTCTCGTAATCCGTCTCACATCCTTCGGTGATCTTCGCCGTAAGGTCGATTATCCTCTGAGTCGCCATGGATGTATCCGTGTATCCCGAAAAATCCTTTGCCTCAGCCGCTATTGCATCATACTCTTCCTTCGACATAATCTTGTCGAAGTTTATATTGTAAAGCAGCTTCACGTACTCATTTATGGTCTCGTAATCATTGCATGGCCCCGGTTCGCTTTTCAGAACCTCCACAAGATACGGATTTGCGTAATCCACCGCCATGTATTTCAGCAGATATCTGAAATGACGGCTCTTCTTTCCGCCAAATCCCCTAAGCGGTTTATCCTCAACCGAAAGGACATGGTAAGGCATTATCAGGTCATCCGTCCTGAGATATCTGTATTCTATATCGATCCTTCTGATCTTCGAGAAGCATGCCGCTTCGTATTTATTGATATCATTGTTATAGAGTGCATTTATATACTCAACAAACCACTGATTGAAAGGCTCCGTCTGAACTTCCTCATTTGAAAATCCCTCTTCTTTCATATCCAGAAGACTTCTTCCCTTCAGATACATGGCACCGTTCTTCACGCCGGTCTCTATGAACATATCTTCGCGTTCTCTGCTCTTTACTCCGTTTCCGCCGAAAGCGTTGGAGTCGGAGTATCCGGTGTAGCCCGCTCCGCCGCCGAAGAATACATTTCCCAGATATTCCAGTTCATCTCCGGCTTTATCCACAATCTTGGCTACGCCCGCCAGAGCTTTCTTCACCAGCGTCCACTGCATCGGGTCTTCCTTTACGGGGATAAATGCAACGGCAATCCCCAATGCGAAGAGCACAGCCAGATAATATCTCACATCCCTGCCCATCATGTTGCCCAGCGCGTAAATGCAGAGCAGCACTATGCAGACAGCCACTATCTTCGGCATATCGTCGTAATTCACGATGATCCAGAGAGATGTCTCCAGCGCTGCCAGGATTATCCAGCCCACACGGTTGTACTTCTTCTTCCTGAGTATAAATATGATAAATGCCGCCATCAGTGCCGCGATCATATTGAGGCTCAGCACCTTGTCCCTGAAAATCAGCATCAACAGAATCGTGACGCCCACGGAAACATGCAGATCCCACTTTCCCTTTTTCAGCAGCAAAGCGATGCCCGTGATCAGGAAATGTATGGCAAAGTAGCATAGAAAGAATCCCACTGTGAAGTCACGGCTTACGGACATACTGAGATAACATCCGATAGGTATCGCCATGGCAAGATACACCGGGATCAGAAGCAGATATTTAATTATCCTGTTTCTATAATCCAATCCTCTTCAGCGCTCCTTCGCTTTCTTTATATACGGCAGCTATGCCGTTGATACGTCCTGTTTCTTCCGCAACTTCTTCCTCGGAAGCCGCTCGGGTCTCTCTTCCGATTTCCGGGATTGCTTCAGTATAAAACTTTCTGAAGCTGTCATATCCGTCCACCAGAAAATCCTTGATCTTTCCGCTGTAATATACGAATCTCACCGGCTTCTTCTGTCTCGCAAACCAGTCCGCAAAGGATACGATATATTCCAGCATATAGTCCCGCTTCAGAAGATCCGATTCTTCCGCCGCGGCAACGATTCCCACGTTCATCATTTCCGAATTCTGTTTCTCCGGAAGTCTTACCATCAGTTCTCCGGTTCTGGCGTAATTCTTCCAATGTATGGTATTTACGCTGTCGCCGTCGATATAACGCCTCACATCATTTCCCAGATAAGTTTCGGTCTTATCCAGCCTGAAGCTTCTGACTCCGTTCATAACTTCGGTATAAAGCCTGTTGATATCCTTTACGGCGATATCCGTTACGATCGGCAGTACATTTACTCTGAGAGGGATAGGTATGTCATAGGTCATACTGAAAAGATGAAAACACTCATCAATGGTGACCATTCCTATTCCCGCCGTATAAGCTCCCGCGTATTTGCAGGTTATGCTGGTATCGTGCTTAACCTTTTCCCTCGGAAGAAGGCTGAATATCTTATCCGCAAAATTCTCGCCGAACAGGGTAACCTCATCCTGGATGGTAAGCTTTATTCCGCCCATAGGGAGCGGTCCCGCATTTTCTATAAATATCTGATAAGGCACCGGAGTCATCTTATACATAAGTCGTCCGTCCACTTCCTGATATATCTTCAGGAAGGCTCTGGTATACAGCATATGTGCCAGTGCAGCTATCGGATACAGCAGCACTGTAAAAAAGAAGACATAGGAAAAAGCGCCTCCGCGGAAGCTTATCAAAACAGCGGCTCCTGCCAGTATGATAAGATATATGATCCACGGAACTAGCTTCCTATGCCTGTTTGCTCTGCGATTACGTCTTCTGCTGCGTTTCAACTCTTTACTACTCCGGTAATTTAATCTTGTCTATAACCTTTGTTATCAATTGTTCTCCCGTATAGCGCTCCATATACGCTTTCGAAGTAAGAACAAGTCTGTGCGGAAGTGTGGCATCCGCCATCTCTATGATGTCTTCCGGAATGACGAAGTCTCTTCCCTTGATATATGCATTTGCACGTGCCGCCGAAAGAAGCACCAGTCCCGCTCTCGGGCTGAGTCCGTACTCCAGTTCGCTGAGGCTTCTTGTGTCATCCACAATCTTAAGTGCGTATTCTATAAGGGAATCCTTGATGATGACCTTCTGTACCTCCTGCTTCATTTCCACTACCTGCTCCGGCGTAAGCACCGGTTCAAGGTCCTGCTCCAGCACGCCTTCCAGATAGTTCTTTGCCAGCATGGTCTGCTTCGACTTGCTCGGATAGCCTATCTTCAGCTTCATCATGAATCTGTCCAGCTCCGCCTCCGGCAGCTGATATGTTCCCAGATGCTCCGACGGATTCTCCGTAGCTATTACCATGAAGAGTTCAGGCAGGTCAAATGTAGTCCCGTCGATAGTCACCTGATGCTCTTCCATAGCCTCCAGCAGTGCTGCCTGTGTTCTCGGCGATGTACGGTTTATCTCATCCGCAAGTATTATCTGATTATGAACCGGTCCCTTCACGATCTTAAACTCCGATGCCGCAGCGTCGAAGACCGATGTTCCCGTAATATCCGTAGGAAGTGTATCCGGTGTAAACTGGATTCTCGCAAAGGTTGCATCTACAGAACCCGCAACAGCCTTTGCCAAAGTGGTCTTTCCCACCCCGGGAACATCCTCGATGAGGACATGTCCGCCGGCAAGAAGTGCCACCACTATGTTATGTACTATCTCTTCCTTACCGATAAATTTTTTACTGATGTTGTCTTTTAAGCTTTGTACTAATTCCTGCATAATTCACTCTCTGTCTGTAACCGATCATATAGTTGCTAATAAAAACTAAAAACATCCGGTGTCCTTTCCGACACCGGATGCTCCACTACTGTTTTTCAAACATGTCCTTTGAAACACCGCATATCGGACAAACCCAGTCATCCGGAATATCTTCGAATGCTGTACCCGGTGCTATACCGCTGTCGGGATCTCCGATTTCGGGATCATAAACATATCCGCAAACACATACATACTTATCCATATAATACCTCCTCTAAGTATATACAAAACCCTAACCCCATATTCAGATTCTACTCTAAGCCCTTATACTATGCAACATACTAACAGTAGAAAAAATACGACAAATTCCATCAATTTGTTTCCGCCTCAACCTTCGGTTCCTCGATTACCGCCACATGCTGCACCATTCTGCTTTCGTAATCTTCTCTCGGCATAGGCTTTGCGTAGTAATATCCCTGGATCATATCGCATCCCTGGTCCGCCAGGAAATCCACCTGGTCTTTAGCTTCAACTCCTTCCGCTACGGTATGCATATGCAGTTTCTGCGCAAGCCTTATGGCTTCGGATACTACTATCTCGGCTCTGTCACCTTCGCTCTCGCCTCTGAAGAAATCCGCATCCAGTTTAAGTACATCCAGCGGCATGTCCTTGAGGGAATTAAGTGATGAGTATCCCGCTCCGAAATCATCCATGGATACGGCAAAGCCATACTCCTTAAGCCTCTTTATGGTATTGATGATTGCTTTCTTATCATCGAAGAACGCGCTTTCCGTAAGCTCAATCTCCACCAGATCCTTCGGTGCGCCTTCTCTGTCCACCATATCGCGTATCTGCTCCGCCAGATCGCTTTCCACGAAATGCGCTCTTGAGACATTTACGGATATAGGAACGCATTTCAGTCCCTTATCCAACCAGGCCTTCTGGTCTCTTGCCACATGCGTGATCATGAAATGATCTATCTCCGTGATAAATCCGTTTTTCTCGAATATCGGGATTATACGTCCCGGTGTTACAAATCCGTACTTCGGCGACTGCCATCTGATAAGCGCCTCCGCGCCTCTCAGCTCATTTGTTCTCGGATCATACTTAGGCTGGTAGTAAACCTGAAATTCTTCATTATCCAGAGCAGCCTGCTGATTCTCCTGAACTATATCCAGCCACTTCTGTTCTTCCAGAAGTTTCTCATCGAAGTATGCGATTCCCGTATCATCATTATCCGCAAGCGTTACGGATGCCGCACAGGCGTTGTTGTATGCCTTCTGAAGATCGATATCCTTTCTCTTAACAGGCTTACCGTCTTCATCATACAGAGCATTCAGCTTATCCACACCTACATGATAGGAGAAGACATGCTTATCATCGATATGCTCCAGATCCCTTAATATTCCGTTGATCCTGTCGTTCAGGTTCTCATCATTATCGTACTGCATAAGCACTGCGAAATGCGCCGATGAATTATGTGCACAGAGTTCCTTCTTATCCAGATGTCCGCTGATAAGGTCATTTACCGTACAGAGGACTCTTTCACCTTCCTGAACCGAATGAGCCATACAGAAATTTCTGAACTTTACAAAGTCAAAGTCCATTACCGCATAACTCTTCTCTGCATTTCTCCACTTCTTCAGCAGCTGGCCGCCCTTATATATGAACCAGGTCCAGTTATGGCTGTTTGTGACCATATCCGTAAAGAGAAGCGTATTCACTCTCTTATGGTTACCTAAGTTCCTGATAAAGTTGATCACGGAGATGATGAATCCTATCAGTATCACCAGAATGTATACGCCTATAATGATCAGCACCATCACTGTATCCTTGGTTTTGATCATGATGGATGATCTGACTACCAGCTTTCCGCCGTCCACATCGGTCTGGATCCAGAAAGGAACTACTCTGGCCTCCTTTGTACTGACATCCAGTTTAAGCCCCTTCTTGCCGAAATCTATCCCGAAAAGCTTCAATATATCCATTGAAAACTCTCCGTTGTCATCCTGCCTTATGTATTCGTTGTCCGAATCCAGATATACCGTAACCGTCTCGTCGGAGAAAGTCACATCATCACTGTAAACAAAATCTTCGGCTTCGGGTTCTACCCATTCTTCTTCATCCGGATCAAACTCTTCCTCGTCTGTCAATTCATCCGGTTCATTCGGATCGGATATATCGAACTGAAACATTTCTCCGTTATCTGTGGTGGATATCATGAAATATCCGGTACTCTCTATACTTGTATTCTTTCCGAATCCGTACTCCGTCTCACCTTCTTCGTTCACAACAAAGAAAGGTTTTTCCTCATAACGAAGCGCTTTATATGCTTCATCCTTTGATATAGCCGCCTTCTCGTTGTAGATATCTCCCATACGCTGTACATCCTTGTACTCGCTCTGGATCTTATCATCAATGGTGTAGGAGATCATCCATGCACATATGATCCCGAGAAATGCAGTGGCCAGTGTGGTTATAAGAATAAACATTACAAAGCTGAACCACCATCTGTTCTTACGCAGCTTCTTGATCAGCTTTTCATTCTTCTTTCTTGTCTTTTCGGCTTTACTCTGAGCCGCGTTCCTTTTATCCGTATTTTTATCCGTCATCTTATCTCATCCTTTTGAATGATTTAATCACTATTAACCTTATGTTATATTTCGTTATGAAATGAGTTATTAGTGAAGGTAGAATAAAGAGGCGTAACTCCCGGGGGAAGTTACGCCTCTCTTTTTTGTCATGCAGTATAATCATATTTCAGTACTGTCACCGAAAGAGGCGGCACATCCAATACTATGGAATTCTCACATCTGTCACAAGCAACAGCCTCCGCTTTGATCGTCTTGCCTCTGCCGTTCTTCATCACGTTATTTCTTCCGAGTCCTCCGAACTTCTTATCATCCGAAGAAAGTATCTCGGTATAACCCGTAAGGCAAGGAACACCGATTCTGTATTCCTTTCTCTCAACAGGAACAAAGTTGCATATGAACATGATCTGATTCTTTGCTGTCTTACCTCTTCTTATAAATGCCACGATTCCCGAATCCGCATCATCAACCTTTGTCCACTCAAAGCCTATGGTCTCATCATCGTTATAGTACAGTGCATCGTAATCCTTATACAGTTTGTTCAGGGCTTTTACATATTCCTGAATGCCCTTGTTGTTTGGATTATCCAGCAGGTACCAGTCAAGACTTCTGGCCTCGCTCCACTCTCTTGCCTGAGCAAATTCCTGGCCCATGAAGAGAAGCTTCTTGCCCGGATGTCCGCACATGAATCCATATGCTGTACGGAGATTTGCGAACTTATCTCCTTCCAGTCCCGGCATCTTGTTAAACATCGAGCACTTAAGATGAACAACCTCATCGTGAGATATAACAAGTATATAATTTTCAGCATGTGCATAAGACAGGCTGAATGTAAGTCTGTTGTGATTGAACTGACGGAAGTAAGGATCCAGCTTCATGTACTCCAGGAAGTCATTCATCCATCCCATATTCCACTTGAAGAGGAATCCCAGTCCCTTCATGTCTGCAGGAGCAGTAACTCCCGGCCATGCCGTAGACTCTTCGGCGATAAGATAAGCTCCCGGATTTCTCTCTTCCATAACCTTATTGATGTTCTGAAGAAGAGCTATAGCTTCCAGATTCTCTTTTCCGCCGTCCTTATTGGCAACCCACTCACCGTCTCTCTTTCCGTAATCCAGATAGAGCATGGATGCCACCGCATCAACACGGAGTCCGTCCACGTGATACTTCTCAACCCAGAAGAGTGCATTTGCCGTAAGGAAATTGGCAACTTCATTTCTTCCGTAATTAAAGATGTATGTTCCCCAGTCAGGGTGTTCGCCCTTTCTCGGATCCTCATGTTCGTAAAGAGCCATTCCGTCGAATCTTCCGAGACCATGGGCATCTCTTGGGAAATGCGCAGGCACCCAGTCAAGGATAACCCCTATTCCCAGTGAATGCATATGATCCACGAAGTATGCAAAATCATCCGGGCTTCCGTATCTGGAAGTCGGTGCATAGTAATTGGTTACCTGATATCCCCAGGAACCGTCGAAAGGATATTCCGCGATACCCATAAGTTCTATGTGGGTATAGCCCATATCCACAAGATACTTTCCTATTTCGTCCGCATATTCTCTGTAATTATAGAATCCGAAATCTGAATCCTCTATCTTCTTTTTCCATGAACCCAGATGACATTCGTAGATAGACATCGGCTGCTTCATGCGCGCATTTCTTGTCTGCTTCTTTCGATTATCGATCCAGGACTTATCAGTCCACTTAAAGCCGGATATATCCGCTACGATATTTGCATTGTCCGGACGTACCTGATCCTGATTTCCGTAAGGATCGGCCTTATAAAGGATATCTCCGTATCTTGTAAGTATCTGATATTTATATATAGCTCCCGGCATAACATCCGGAATGAAAAGTTCGTATACACCGGACACGCTGTGGATCTGCATAGGATTCAGAGCGCCGTCCCACATATTGAAATCGCCCACAACCGAAACACGTCTTGCATCCGGAGCCCATACCGCAAAGTATGTACCCTTTACACCGTCGATGGTCATCGGGTGTGCGCCCAGCTTCTCATATATATCGTAATTCTTGCCTTCCGCAAAAAGATACGCATCAAAATCGGTGAAGATGCCGTCGAAGCTGTAGCAGTCCGCGGTCTCCACTGTTGTTCCGTCATAATATTCCGTTACAAGGCGATAATTCGTGCCTTTAAATTTTTTCTTTGGGAAATATATTCCGTAGAAGCCTTCTTCACTTATCTTCTCAAGTTGAGTAAGTGTTTTTCCTCTAGGCGATTTAACAGAAACGCTGCTTGAATGCGGCTTAAAGCAGGTTATGACCTGTCCTTCTCCAAAATCGTGATTACCAAGCAGATGCTTGGGTGCGTTGATCTTCCCGTCGATCAGCTCGTCATACAAAATCCAGTTAACCCAGTTGCGAAGCCTGTCCTCCATACATACCCCTCCTTATCTCACCCACATTCGGCAGATACAATTATGATACCATAATTTACCATTGATTGAAACCGTTTAATTCATTATACTATAACGTGTTTCGGGAGGTAAAACCTATATGGCAGCAAGCGAAAAAAGCAAAACCGAAAATCCTATGAGCGTCGTAAAACAGCATATCACAGACCGCTCATTCAGCAGGATATATCTCTTCTGCGGAAGCGAACAATATCTTGCCCGTCAGTGTATGAACAACCTTGTGGAAGCTATCGTTCCGGACAAGGCAAACTCCATGAGTTATACCCGCTTTGTATCGGAGAAATGCGACCTCAACGCTATCTGTTCCGACATGGTAACTCTTCCCTTCTTCGACGAATATCGTCTAACTCTGGTGGAAGACAGCGGTTACTTCTCATCCTCCAACGACAAACTGAAGGATGCTTTTGAAACCGTAGGCGAACAGAACATTGTGATCTTTTATGAAACGAATATAGATAAGAGGACTTCAACCTATAAAGCCATATCCAAGATCGGCACGGTGCTGGAGTTTGAAACTCCGGATGAGGAGACTCTCACCAGATGGATCATCGGCCGTTTTGCCGAAGATAATCTTCAGATCCAGCGCGGGGTTCCGGAAGAACTTCTGCAGATTGCAGGAGAAAACATGCTGAACCTGTCCAATGAACTGGAGAAGCTCCGCTGCTACGCTATGGAAAAAGGTACCATCACTATGGAAGATATATCCCTTCTCTGCAGCGGAAAGATTGAAGATAAGATATTCGAAATGTGCGATGCCATAGGCCGCCATGACGAGAAGGCCGCCATCAGCCGTTACAACGATCTGGTAGCACTGAAGGCATCCCCTATGTATATAATAACCATGATAGCCAGACATTTCCGAATTCTGGCACAGCTTTCCTTTATCCAGGAAGGCCGAGACAAGGCCCTCCCTGCCAGAGACAAAGCAGCTCTTGTAGGCATAAAGCCTTTTGCATTAAAAAAATACCTGCCGCAGCTTCAGGGCGAAACCACGTCAGGTCTTCTTAAAAAGAATGAGTTATGTCTGAAAGCCGACTACGCCGTAAAGAGCGGACAACTCTCGGACAGCAACTCGGTAGAAAAACTCATAATAAGTCTCTTATAACAAAAAAGCACCTCATCGAGGTGCTTTTTAAATCTTATGTTTATCGATTAAGCAAGCTTGTTTACAGCAAGTGTAAGTCTAGAAATCTTTCTAGAAGCTGTATTCTTGTGGTAGATACCCTTTGAAGCTGCCTTGCTGATCTCTGATGTAGCAACAAGGAGTGCTGCCTCTGCCTCTGCCTTATTTCCTTCAGCGATAGCTGCATCAACCTTCTTTACAAGTGTCTTAACCTTAGACTTGATAGCCTTGTTTCTCATTTCCTTCTTCTTGCTTACAAGAATTCTCTTCTTAGCTGACTTGATATTAGCCACTGTTCTTTACCTCCGGAATTTTCCATTATCGAATAATCTCTCCCATCTGTACGTCACTTCAGGGAACTGTTCCTTCGATTCCACTTAGCCAAGACACGTTCGGATTTATCGGCAGTGACGGAATAAATCATCTGCCAACCGGGCATATGAAATCTAAATGCCTGATATCCAGCCGCGAATACCAAGCGCAACAGATATGATAGCAAAGCTATGCAACTTCGTCAAGAACTTTTTTACTGTCGTACGCAACCTCATCGGTATGGCTGAAATGACTGTGCGGCAGCTTGTTCCACTTTTTCTCACACACAAGTATGAATATACCCAGAGTAATAGTCGGGATCAGACAAAATACGGCAGTAAATATTATCGCCGGCATAGAATTATCAGCTATAAAAGCTACTACTACAAAGCATGCGATCAAGCATCCCGAAAAATACAGCAGGTAGAATTCCAGACCGTAAAGAAGTGCATTTCTTCTTAATATCTGTTTCAGGCGTGGTTTACCACCGCTTTCATCCACTGTTTTCAGTTTGAGTATCATCTGCCCCGGTGTCCTGCCCTTGGTTATACATGGGAACAGTCCAAAGTATGCAAGCATCGTAAGCCACCATACAAATATTGTAACCATCACCTCCACAGCGCTGTACGGAACAAATATCTCAACCACCGCAAAGACGATATTGCAAAGAACCAGATCTATAATAAAAACGAACAGTCTTCGAAGAATGGTTACATGCTCACCCTTCTTATATGATATCCTGTCGATCTCATCTCTTGTCGGCAGGATCTTGCATATAAGCGGCTGAATCGCATAGCCTATCACCGCACCCAGAGTATTATTGATAAGATCGTCAACCTCCGTAAATCTGTACGGTTTCGGATAATATCCGTAAAGTGCCGTATACTGTGTTACCTCGAAGAAGAGGCTGGCACAGAATCCCGCAAGGATCGTCTCCCTTAATGTAAATCTGAAATAATATCTCAGATACAGTCCCAAAGGAACCGTCATTACTATATTAAAGAGTATCTGGAAGAAATCACTTGATGTGAAGAATTTCTTCCAAAGGCCGAGATTTGTAAGATTTCCGGAATTAAATCCAAGCTTCTTCATTCCCACATACCAGTCATACCCCGGTATCCATCTGATTGGATGATCCGGCATAGCCATAACCGCCTCTCTTGACGGAAGCGGAAGTACTGTGAGCAGAAACGCGCACATACAATAAAGTATAAATGAGTAAACCACAATGGTCCTCATAACAGCGATTCCGCCATACTTTCTGTAATGCCTGATAACAAAAGGCAACGTAAAAAGCGCGGCTAT
>CACZHN010000020.1 GCA_902780985.1 uncultured Lachnospiraceae bacterium
TCAGGGAGAATGGGTCAAGTATACCGAGGAAGGACTTGCCGGAGATCAGATACTGGCGGTAGATCAGGCAACAACGGTGAACAATTCGGCAGTCATTACCATGGTTACATATGATATGGATGTAAATCTTGATACGATGGCAACCGAAAGCATGTCCTACTGTGAGTCCACGGGAGCCCAGAATGTTAAGGGCGGCAAGGACACTCTCGGAGGATTTTCCTGCAACAAGGTATCCTGTTATTATCCGGATTACAACAGGAATCTCGATGCATGGTACTTTGTAGCCGGTGACGGAAATTTTCATTATATATCAGCCGAGTATTCACCGGATGATACATATGTAGCGGATCTGGTTGCACAATTCAGTATAGGAAAATAAAAACAGAGCAGGGAGCTTTCGCTTCCTGCTCTTTGTCTTGCAGAGTTAAATGTTTAGTTCGTTATCATCCTCCTTCAGACTCTATCTCCGGCGGTATCCTTAAAACGGACGTGCTTTCTGTGATATATTTGTTTGCCAAAGATATGTCCCGTATGGTGATCTTCCGGTTCTCGGCGATTTCGGGCAGCCGAACTGCGAACCTTCGGACCTCGGTCGGATGTTCACACACATTATAGAACATGTGGTATAATATTTACAACAGGGAAAATAAAAATTATCATCACGAATTTTTCACACACTGCCTTTGACCTTTATGTATGATTATGTTATAGTAGGATAACTCTAAAAGTATTAAATGGTGAAGCGTATGAAATTTGAACGTTTAGATGAAAATAAAATAAGATGCACCCTTACGAAAGCAGAGCTTGCGGAAATGCATATAAATCTCACAGAGCTGGCTTACGGAACAGATAAAGCGAAGGCCCTCTTCAAGGAACTGATGGAACAGGCCAGAGATGAGCTGGGCTTTGAGGTGGATGACATGCCGCTTATGATCGAAGCTATTCCGGTTAAGCCTGATTCTCTTATGCTTATCATCACTAAGGTTTCGAATCCTGATGAGATGAATTCCAGATTCTCAAAGTTCGCGGGACTTAATCCGAATGAGATCGTTGAGAACATGCTGGACGGTGAGCAGCAGCATCCGGAGCCTGAAGAAAGTACATCTGTTGAAGATGCATGGAAGGAAGAAGCTTCCGATATAAATGTAAAGGATTCCACCTACATGGTATTCGCATTTGACAGCATCAAGGATGTTATCAGCGTAGCCCATGTGGTTACAGGCTATTACAAGAGCAACAACAGCCTTTACAGCAATCCTCATGACAACAGATTATATCTTGTAATGTACAGGAATCATAATACTGAGGATGAGATGAAGCGTGTCGGACTGAAGACAAGTGAGTATGGCTTCTTCATTAAGACCATTTACAGCAGCAGAGATTTCTTCGATGAGCATTTCAAACTTATCATTAAGGATGAAGCTCTTCAGAGATTGGCGGAAATATAAAAAGTATATATGCATCCGTTCGAGAGAGTGCCTCCCGCATTTGCGGGTCGCATAACTCACAGCACTTTTTTCTATCGCGTAGGCATTGAGGTGGACTGGTGAGTTGCGGGTGCTTTTTTTTTCGGTTCATGGGTTAATCTGAATATCAGAGATATTAACAGCGTGCGCTGACTGAAAGGAGATAAATGTATGAACGAAACATTAGCTACACTGGAGAAGAGAAGAAGCTGCAGAAAGTTCAAGCCTGATATGATAAAACAGGAAGAGCTGGATGCCATTTTAAAGGCAGGTACATATGCGGCAACAGGTATGGGAAAGCAGAGTCCGATCATAATAGCTGTTACCGATAAGGCTGTTCGCGATGAGATATCCGAGGAGAACAGAAAGATCGGCGGATGGGGCGAAGATTTCGATCCGTTTTACGGAGCTCCTGTGATCCTTATAGTTTTGGCAAAGAAGGATGTGGCTACTCACATTTATGACGGTTCTCTTGTAATGGGAAATCTTATGAATGCTGCCGAAAGTCTGGGAGTTGCAAGTATCTGGATCCACAGAGCAAAAGAAGAGTTTGAATCCGAATTCGGAAAGAATCTTCTGAAGAAGCTCGGAATAGAAGATGAGTATGAGGGAATAGGACATTGCGCCCTGGGTTATGCTGAGGCTGCACCAAACGAAGCAGCCCCAAGAAAAGATAACTATATTTATCGCGTATGAATTAATATCTCAGATACTGCATATAGTTTTCTACCATATCCTTTGCGTCTTTAAGACCTGCACCGGATGCTTTTCTGCACTTATCGATAGCTTCGATCTTTTGACCGTGCTCGATCAGTGTACATATGGCCAGCTTGTCGTCGTTAGAGATCCTTGCGGCGAGGGTTGAAAGATAATCGGGTTGTTCGTTACCTTCAATTTTATTATCGGCCTTATTCATAGTTAAGGCTAATATGATAAGAATGATAGCGAGAACTCCGACGCCTCCGGCGAAAAGGATGATTATACTCATTTTTATATCCCCCTTTGAGTTGATTACTACCGTATTTTACCATAAAAAAATTTTTTAAAAAATAGTTGTTGACATCTATGGTGATATTTGATAGTATAACGCTTGAGAGAAGTGCCTGTCTCTCCGATTGTTATGCGCAAACGGAGAAATGGGCATATTTTTTTGGAAAAATCAGAAATTCCAATTTATACGAAAGAGGTACAAAAAAGCAAATGAGAAGTTCAATAATGATGAACAGAATAGATATCATTATAAGACCTGCTATAAGTGGGTTTGATTTCTCATGCTTTATTCAGGCGCAGAATAATATGGATATGGCCGATAAATTTGCGCAAATTAAAGATCAGGACAAAGACAGGTATAGGCGGAAGTAGGCTCTTTAGGCTTTGATAGTTGAGAGATTTACCGCTTATATTCGGAAACCGAGATATAAGCGGTTTTTATTTTGGGGTGTTAGCTCAGTTGGGAGAGCGTCTGTTTTGCAGAAGGTCGCAGGTTCGAAGCCTGTATGCTCAATTTGGCCGGATAAACGGCCGAATAAAATATTAATATAGAGTGAGAGAAAACAGGCACTTCTCTCACTCGCAATCCTAAAATAAATAAAATATGGCTGTGTGGCGTAATGGTTAGCGTACCAGATTGTCTCTCTGGGGGTAAGGGTTCAATTCCCTTCATAGTCGCTTCGCGGGATATTATCAATCGGAAGATAGCCGGGCCCATACCCCGGAGGTTGTCGGTTCAAGTCCGGCTCCCGCTACTCAAATTATTACATTTAACATTTAAGAAAGGAAATGAAGACAATGCGATCTACAGTAATGAAAAGACAATTTAAGATGATCCAGAATATAATTCAGTTTTGCAATAATAGAAAAACTGGATCACTTATGATGTCTTTATCAGATCATGTGGATTAATACGTCTAAGCAGCAATAATATTGTTTTGTTGAGACCACTTGTCTGATAAGGGCAGGTGGTTTTTCTTTTGGAAAGATAGCTCAGGTTGGTAGAGCGGCAGGTTGAAGCCCTGCGCGTCGGAGGTTCGATTCCTTCTCTTTCCACTTTATAGTAGGGTGTCGTACAAATGGTAAGTACACGGGACTTTGACTCTCGTAATATGGGTTCAAATCCCGTCGCCCTTGTATAGCCGAATAGTGTAAAGGTATCACGTCTGACTCTGACTCAGAAGATATAGGTTCGATTCCTGTTTCGGCTGTGTACCGTAGGTAGCGGTTGCCGTCCGGTCTGCAAAATCTGATTCAGTGAGTTCGACTCTCACACGGTACTTAATATTCCCGGGTAGAACAATGGTAGTTCGGCTCCCTGTTAAGGAGAAGGTTGTAGGTTCGAGTCCCATCATCCCAACTTATGATCAAGGAGAAAAATGATGAAAACAATATGGCTCAAAACAAAATATGATACAGAAATTGATATGGAGATACCTCACAGTCAAAACTTCGCAAATGCAATGTATGGTTTTATGGAAATGGGAGCTAGGATTGAGAGATATCACAAATTACAAGATATATATGACAGAGTCAAGAGAGAAGATATAGTCCTGGATTATATAGATCAGTGTAATACCGTATTTAATAAGTTTGGAGTATCACCTTATATTCCGGATTATCCTGAAGTCCTTTCCGAATTCCTTGGAAGGAAGATCTGGCATGATTCAATGAATAAGTTTTCCTGTGACGAGAAAAAATGGAGTGCCGGATACTTTGTAAAACCGGTCAAAGAAAAAACGTTTACAGGACATGTGATCAGAAGCATATCCGATCTTATGGGATGCGGAAGTCATTGTGAAGATTATGAAATACTTGTAAGTGATGCGCTGGATATCGCAGCAGAATGGAGAGTATTTATTCTTTATGACAGAATACTCGATGTCAGACCTTATAGGATGATATTGGATAGTAATAGTTATAGACATCATTTCGATCCGGAAATCCTTGATCAGATGGTTTCAGCCTTTACAAATTGGGAAGACCGTCCGATGGCATGCAGTATGGATATATGCTGCACTAAGGATGGCAGGACACTCCTTGTTGAAATGAATGATGCATATGCGCTTGGCTGTTATGGATTAAACAGCGTTATGTATGCAAGATTTATCTCGGCAAGATGGAGCCAGCTTCTCGGAGTAGAGGATGAATTTAAGTTTTAGGAGCCCGGACTCCGGGTCCCTAGTTTACAGGCGTAGCTCAATGGATAAGAGTATCGGATTTCTAATCCGACGGTTGAGGGTTCGAATCCCTTCGCCTGTACTTGCAGTGTAGCTCAGTTGGTCAGAGCAGGATCTTCATACGGTCAAGGTCGTGGGTTCAAGTCCCATCACTGTAATAAGAGTGTGTAGCTTAGTTGGCAGAGCAACGGGCCTTTAACCCGTAGGTCGAGAGTTCGAATCTCTCTACACTCACTTTCAAAGATATACCGCAGGTTTACTTTACTATTTGTGTTCATGCAGTATAATAAGCACATAAGATTGAGAAAGGAAAACAAAGCAATGAACATATTCAGAAACTTACATTCATATAACAGTTACTCGCTCCTCGGCTACGAATCCGAACGTAGTAAAGGATCAATTGTAATGCAGTGAAACAGTAAGTGGATGAAGTACAGATACGAACCGCTTATGTTCATTGCATAAGCGGTATTTTTGTGGAAGAATGTCAAAATGATATTTAGATGCGGAGATACTGTGAAGTATCTCCGTATTTTTTATGCCTGTGCGTATATCCGAATTGGTATAGGAGCTGCACTAAGGATGCAGTCGGGATAATCCCGGTGGAGGTTCGAGTCCTCTTACGCACACGAAATATGGTCCCATCGAATAAATGGTCAGTTCGTCGGCCCTTCAAGCCGGAAATGTCGGGTTCGAGCCCCACTGGGATCACTAAAAGAATATATGGATGGATAACCCGTAATTGGTAGCGGTGCTGACTGTAAATCAGTTGTCTTCGGGCTCTGGAGGTTCAAGTCCTTCTCCGTCCACTATGCCTGTATAAGCCTAATATGGTAAGGCAGCAGATTGCTAATCTGTGAGTAATCAGGATTCTGGTGTGTTGGTTCGAGTCCAGCTGCAGGCGCTTATATATAATGCCGTAAGTGAAACTCGGGGACGGGGGTCAAGTATTCATTTTGAATACTTGCCCCCCGTCCCCGAGTCTCACTTTTTATAATTTTGAGTACATTGAAATTCTTCTTATATGACGTTCGTCATTTGAGAATGGTGTGTCTACGAACTTGTCGACGATCATGCAGGCAAGGCCGGCGCCGATAACTCTTGCTCCCATACAGACAACGTTGGCGTTGTTGTGGCTTCTGGTTGCTTCTGCCGAGAATACGTCGTGGCAGAGAGCTGCGCGTATGCCGTCAACCTTATTGGCTGCCATTGACATTCCGATACCTGTGCCGCAGATGAGGATTCCCAGATCTGCTTCTCCGGCGGTTATAATGTCGGTGAGCTTCTTTGCGTAAACAGGATAATCACAGGATGCCGGACTGTCTGTTCCCACATCGATTATCTCGAATCCGCGGCTCTTTAAATGCTCTATAACTTCCTGCTTCATGGTATATCCGCCATGATCGGATCCTATTACAAGTTTCATCAGTGTAACCCTCCTTGATATATTGCTTTTCCCTTGTAATTATACCTTCTTAAACTTTCTCAACCCTGTGTCCTGCTGCTTTAAGCAGGCGGTTCATTATACTGAAGCCCAGCTCGTCTCTGTCGAAACTTTCGCTGAAGATAACCTCTGCACCTATTCTATCACATTCACGGAGCGCCGCATATAGTCTGGCGGCAACTGTTGTACCTGCTCCGGATTCCCCCAAAGTGATAACGTGCTTGCAGTTGTATCTTTCGGCCTTGTCATTTGTGGTAAGTACCGCCGCAATCCTGCCTTCGGCCTCGGCACTGTCTGTTTCGCTGTTGATCTTATCGATCACGGCGTCCGATACGTCGCCGGTTTCGGAATCTTCTATAATAGTAAGCTTTCCGACAGGAGCGTAGTGAGTATATTTCATTCCCGGAGCTTTCGGTCTCAGGTTCGGATCCGGCTCGATGATGGCCTTATCGATCTTAACCTCTCCCAGAACTCCTTCAAGCATATGCTTTGTTATATAACCCGGTCTTAGGATGACAGGTATATCACCGGTCATATCTACGATGGTGGATTCGATGCCGATACCTACGGCACCTCCGTCCAGGATCATATCGATACGTCCGTTCATATCCTCGATGACGTGCTCCGCCAGAGTCGGTGAAGGACGTCCGGATGTATTTGCGGACGGAGCGGCGATGAGAACACCGCTTTCTCTTATGAGGCGCGCCGCATCCGGATGGGACGGCATTCTGATGGCTACCGTATCCAGACCGCCTGTTGTGGCATCCGGAACTTCCGGCTTCTTCTTAAAGATTACCGTAAGAGGTCCCGGCCAGAAGGCTTCCATAAGAGTGCGTGCCTTGTCGGGAATCTCCCTTGCAAGTCGCTCCACATCGGACATATCCGCTATATGTACTATCAGAGGATTGTCGGAAGGGCGCCCCTTGGCTGCATATATTTTCGCTGAGGAATCGGCATTCAGTCCGTCGCCCCCCAGACCGTATACGGTTTCTGTGGGGAAGGCTACCAGTCCGCCGTCCTGCAGTATCCTGCATGCAGTAGGAAATGCATCGCTGTCCGTTACATTTCTGATAATCGTATTTATCTTTTTCTCTTCATTATCCATATGAATCAGTCTCCGCTCATCTGGTCTGCGAGAACCTTTTCAAGAACGGTGTCGTGAGCCGCTTTTTCGAAATTATCTTTAAGAGCCGGCATGATGGCCGTTCCGTATTTACGCTTTAATGCGGTTTCGAGAAGAAGGTCGGCAAAATCCGGATTCTTCGGAAGTACAGGACCGTGGCTGTAGGTTCCGAATACATTCTTATAATGTACGCCTTCTGTGCCGTCCTCGCCGTTGTTTCCGAAGCCCTTCAGTATTTTTCCGAGAGGCTCCACTCCGGATCCGAGATAGGTTTTACCGCTGTGGTTCTCGAAGCCCACAACGCTGCTTCCGCCGATACTATTTCCGAGCTTGAAAGCGTAATTGCCGATCATTCGTGTGTCGCTTCCCTTGGTGTAGAGATCTACCGCACCCAGGAACTCGCATTTCTTTCCGTCATGGGTCTCGTAATAATGGCCCATCATCTGATATCCGCCGCAAATGCAGAGGAAGGTTTTTCCGTCCTCGATGGCAGCCTTGATATCGGCTCCCTTTCCGCCGGCAAGATCTTCCAGGAGAACTCCCTGCTCGAAGTCCTGTCCTCCGCCTACGAAGAAGATATCGAAGTCGGTGAGAGACATTTTCTCTCCGAGATGAAGCTCGACAACCTCGGCTTTGATGCCGCGCCATACGAGACGCTGCTTCAGGCAGAGGGTATTTCCTCTGTCACCGTAAAGATTAAGCACCTCCGGATAGAGGTGGCATATTTTAAGTGATTGTTCTGACATGACTCTATCCTTTCCAGAATTCTGATTTTCCTGACAGCTCGCCAAGAACGTGTCTCAGAGAGAGCATGGAAGTATAGTTTGGAAGTACGAAAACAGGAAGTCCTGTTTCGGTAAATGCATCTATAAGTGAATTGTCATCCGGCTTGAGGATTATCTTATCCTCCGGTACGTCGGCGTACTTCAGACGAAGCTGCATATCTTCGCCTCGGGTTCCGGTGACATATATCTTCTTACAATTCTCATCACGGCAGACTTTTTCGTAGTCCGCATCCCATATCCAGGAAATGTCGTGGCCGTCGGCAGTCTTGTCATTGAGACAGAAGACAGCAACATAGTCCTGACTCAGTGAAGCCAGATAGGACAGTGCCTGATTGCAGCCTGCCGGGTTCTTAACCAGGATCATCTGGATATCGGTGTTCTTATAATTGAAGGTTTCCATTCGTCCGAAGCTTGAACTTACCTTTGTAAGCGAACGGAGAATGTACTTTATATTAAAGCCGGCGGTCTTAAATGCGCTGATGGCCGCCAGTGCGTTGTATACGTTGTAAAGAGCGGGAAGGCCGATGCGTACGTCCTTATGCGTTTCATTTCCCTTATTGTCGGTATATCTTAGGCTTACTGAAGTTCCCTTTGCGGTGAGTGACTTGATGGCGGTAACCGCAACATCAGGAGTCATTCTCTTGTAACCGCACTCAGGACAGTAGAAGTCGCCCAGATGTGCATAAGTATGGAAGTTATATTTATATTCGGTGCCGCACTTTATGCAGTACTTGGCATCCGAAAGAGTGTCTGCAGCGTCGCCGCCGGTTGTGGTATCTATTCCGTAATAAACCACCTTGTTCGGAACATCGCCGGCAAGGGATGATGTAAGGGAACAGTCCGCATTCAGACAAAGAGTGCTTTCCGGAACCAGGCTTACACCTTCGCGGATAGCGGAAAGTGTGTGCATAACCTCGCCGTAGCGATCCAGCTGATCACGGAAAAGATTTGTTACAAGGATAACCTTCGGGCGAATGAGAGGAACAACTCTCTTAAGTGCGCCTTCGTCGCACTCGATGATAGCGTAGTGCTTCTTTGCGTGTCCGAGAGGTCCTGCGTTGCAGGTAAATTCGGCGGTGATACCCGTAAGAAGATTGGCTCCGCTTCGGTTGGAAAGAACGTCGATGCCTGCAGAGTGAAGCGCCTGACGCAGCAGTCCGCAGGTTGTGGTCTTTCCGTTGGTACCTGTGACAACGATTATCTCCATATCCGAGGATACGACCTCGAGAATCTTCTTATCAAAAAAGAGGGCTGCACGACCGGGCAGGGTTGTACCTCCGCGCTTCATGATTCGAAGGGCGGTCCTGCAAAGCTTACATGCAGCAACTGAAAGAAATGTAGTTATTACATTATGACGAGACATAATTTTACCTCAAACTATCTTAGTAACTTCTGAACTATCATCGTATCACAAACAGATTTGCATTTCAATTTAATGTTATAACGCTGAAAATTTACATAATTATTTGGGCTTGATTTACATAATTGGTCGTTGACAAATATGTTACGTGTTGTTATAATCCTTTTGTAACAGATTTGTAACAAATCGGGTTACATTCGTAAAAGAAATGTAACAAACCACAATATTTTGTGGTAAATAGAATCCTAGGAGGTTACATAATGTGGTTTAAACCTAAGACTGTTCTTGCAGCCGGTCTTGCAGCGTGTCTGGTATTTCAGGGAAGCGGAGTTGCAGTTCGTGCAGACGGCACAGTAGATGCATCTACAGTCGGTATCATTTCAAAGGTTGATGAGTATATTGAAAAGGGCGGAGAAGAAGCTGTAGCTTCACTTACAGGTATAGTAGAAGTTGTTGAAGAACCGGAAATTCAGGTTGAAGAGCCTGTGGATCTTGCGGTTGAAGAAGCAACGGAAACAGATGCTGTGCAGTACGCACAGTTTGACGGAAAAGCTATAGTAGCTGTAGAAACGGAACTTAATATCCGTACCGAGCAGGCGCAGGAGGCGGAGATCGTCGGAATTCTTTACAGATGCGGTATCTGCGATGTTCTTGAAAAGGGCGACGAGTGGACACTGATCGAATCAGGTGATTGTAAAGGATATGTAAGAACAAAGTATCTTAGATTCGGTGATGATGCGGCTGCATGGAGCATTGAGAACGGATATTCGGAAGTTGCAACGGTTGTCGAGGAAAGCGGCCTGAATGTACGCGAGAAACCTGATGAAGAAAGCGAGAGCCTGTCGCTTATAGCGAACGGTGAGTCCTACCCGATTGTTGAGAAGGGTGATGAATGGACCAAGATCAAGCTGAATGATACAACAGAAGGTTATGTAAGCACAGAATATGTAACCGTTGGATTTAAGACCTCAGCGGCAGTACCTTATGAACAGGTACTTGCAGCACGTGCCGAGGAAGAGAAGAAGGCACAGGAAGAGGCCGAGAGGGCTGAACAGGAAAAAGAAGAAAAGAAGACAGCTGACGCAGAAAATGCGGAAGCAAAAGACGCGGCTCCTGATAACAAAGAGGAGCAGAAAACAGAACAGAAGACAGAAGCACCGACAGAGGCAGCTACAGAAGAAGTAACAGAGGCACCTGCAGAGGAACCTCAGAAGACTTATGCACAGCCTGCGGGAAGCGCAGGACAGGATATAGCCGATTATGCGGTTCAGTTTGTAGGCAATCCGTACAGATACGGTGGAACAAGTCTTACAGACGGAGCTGAC
Source organism: uncultured Lachnospiraceae bacterium (assembly GCA_902780985.1). Next base: position 10,674 of record CACZHN010000020.1, read on the forward strand.
TGCTCGGGATTTGTACAGAGTATATATTCGGCATTCGGCTACAGTCTGCCGAGAGTTGCGTGCGACCAGGTAACAAGAGGTGTAGAAGTTGATATGTCGGATCTTCAGCCGGGAGACATCATCGGATACGGCGGAGGCTATATCGGACATGTCGGCATTTATATAGGAAACGGTCAGATAGTGCATGCCGCTTCCTCAACACAGGGAATCATAACTCAGAATTATGATTACCACACACCTACAAAGGCCGTAAGAATTGTTAACAACTAGACATCTTAACATCTGACTATGAACAATTCCCTAACCAACCAACTACCAAGGATTATGTCGTTCAGCAGGCCATGTAAGAAACATTCATAACGTCAGCGCTTCGCGCTTAACCGTATCCTTCGGAGACTCGTTATTTCATGTTCCTCACATGACCCTGTTCCACAGGGCATGTGTTGATAAACAAACCTGTTTAGAAAACAAGTTTTCACACAGATTTGTTTATCAACACAGCCTGCTGAACGAAAAAAGTGCAAAACAAATAGTCAGAATATTCGATTTCGACAGTTTGTTGTGCAACATGCACAACAAAGTTCGCGAATGGTTAACAATAATGCACGGAAACCTCCTTTTTAGTGTGTTGATAACTCACATTAAAAATGTGTTTATTTAAGGTTATTCACAAAGTTATCAACATTATCAACAAAATCGTGCTTTACATAACGCGAAACCAAAGTTGAAAACGAGTGAAAAAAATTTGTTAATTCTTACGAAAATAAAAACGGGACTTGATTTTTTAAAAGTCCCGTTTTTTCAATAAAACCGTTTTTGAGATTTGAATTGTCTGACAAAAATAATGCAAATCAATCATTGAACGGACTATTAGCCTATGGTATAATTAATTAACCGTTGAGGGAGCATTCAGATGCGACCGAGATGGATTAACGGCGAGAAGGAGTGAGCATAATGAATTACATAATAAGCGGTAAAAACATTGACGTAACTGAGGGGTTAAGACAGGCTGTTTACGACAAGCTTGGAAGGTTAGAAAAGTTTTTTAACGAAGACACCAAAGCACAGGTAACCTTTTCTGTAGAGAAGGAGAGACAGAAGATAGAGGTTACGATCCCTATGAAGGGACATATCATCAGAGCAGAGCAGACAAGCGATGATATGTATGTATCTATCGATATGGTTGTTGAGACCATTGAGAGACAGGTAGTTAGATACAAGAAGAAGATCATTGATCAGAATCAGGATGCAGCATATTTCCAGAATGCATTTATTGAGGATGATGAGTATGATGAAGATGATGAGATTCAGATCATCAGAAGCAAGAGATTCGCTGTAAAGCCTATGTATCCGGAAGATGCATGCGTACAGATGGAGCTCCTCGGACATAACTTCTACGTATTCAGAAATGCTGAAACTGATGAAGTAAATGTCGTATATAAGAGAAAGGGCAACACATACGGTTTAATAGAGCCGGAATTTTAAAATAGAATAACATTGACTTAATCCAGCGTCCCCGGGGGCCTTTCAGTAAGTGGAGGGTTTCCGGGGACCTTTGTTTTATTCGGAGGTCGTAAAACACTTTAACTATAGAAAAGACTTGATACAGGGCCAAAGTAATGATATAGTATTTGAATGGTTTATTAGGTGCACATTTTATCGGATATATTATTGATAGATTTTTTGGAGGAACGGGATGCAATTATTTGATAAGATATTCGGAAGTCACAGCGACAGAGAGCTGAAGAAGATCAAGCCACTGGTTGATGCCATTATGGATCTTGATGAGAAGATGCAGGCTCTGTCGGATGATGAGCTTTTCGGAATGACTGCTAAATTTAAAGAGAGACTTGCTGCAGGCGAGACACTGGATGATATTCTGGTAGAAGCTTTCGCGGTAGTAAGAGAGGCAGACTACAGAGTACTGGGTATGAAGCCTTTCCGTGTACAGGTTACTGGTGGTATCATTCTTCATCAGGGAAGACTTGCCGAGATGAAGACAGGTGAAGGTAAAACCCTCGTATCAACTATGCCTGCATATCTTAACGCGCTTGAGGGACAGGGTGTTCATGTTGTTACAGTTAACGACTACCTGGCTAACCGTGATGCTACAGAGATGGGACAGGTTCACAGAGCTCTCGGACTTACAGTAGGATGTATCCTCAACTCCAGTACACCGGATGAGAGAAGAGAAGCATATAACTGTGACATTACATATATAACAAACAACGAACTCGGTTTCGATTACCTTCGTGACAACATGGTTGTTTACAAGAAGAACCTGGTTCAGAGAGGACTTCATTTTGCGATCATCGATGAGATCGACTCAATCCTTATCGATGAGGCTCGTACACCTCTCATCATTTCCGGACAGAGCGGAAAGTCAACAGATATATACAAGCGATGTGATTACCTTGCTCGTCAGATGACAAGAGGTACAGCATCAACAGAAATCAGCAAGAGAGATATCCTTATGGGAGAAGCTCCGAAGGAAGACGGAGATTACCTTGTAAATGAAAAGGATAAGTACGTTGTATTTACCGAGCAGGGTATTCACCAGATCGAGCAGTTCTTCGGATTTGATAACTTCTCCGACAGCTCACATCTTGAGTATCAGCATACAATGCTTCAGGCGGTTAAGGCCCATGCACTTATGCATAAGGATCAGGACTATATCGTAAAGGACGGAGAGATCCTTATCGTTGATGAGTTCACAGGACGTGTTATGCCGGGAAGACGTTTTAGCGACGGACTTCACCAGAGTATCGAGGCTAAGGAGCACGTTGATGTAAAGCGTGAGAGCAGAACTCTCGCAACTATTACATTCCAGAACTTCTTCAACAAGTACGACAAGAAGTGCGGTATGACAGGTACTGCTCTTACAGAGGAAAATGAGTTCCGTGAAATCTACGGAATGGACGTTGTTGTGGTTCCTACAAACCTTCCGGTTGCAAGAATCGATCACAACGATGCTATATACAAGACAAAGAAGGAAAAGCTCAACGCTATCTGCGATGAGATACTTGCAAGCTATGAGAAGGGTCAGCCTGTTCTTGTAGGTACTGTAAATATCGATGCATCGGAGGAGATAAGCGCTATGCTTAACAAGCGCGGTCTCAAGGGTAAGCATCAGGTACTGAATGCTAAGTTCCATGAGATGGAGGCTCAGATCGTAGCTCAGGCTGGTCAGCCTCACGCAGTTACAATCGCAACAAACATGGCAGGTCGTGGTACCGATATTAAGCTTGGTGAAGGCGTTGCGGAACTCGGTGGTCTTAAGATCATCGGTACAGAGCGTCACGAGTCAAGACGTATTGATAACCAGCTCCGCGGACGTTCGGGACGTCAGGGAGATCCGGGTGAATCCAAGTTCTACATTTCACTTGAGGATGATCTGATGAGACTCTTCGGTTCAGACAGAATGATGGCTGTATTCGATGCACTCAAGGTTCCGGAAGGACAGGAGATACAGCATTCCGCACTTACCAAGGCGGTTGAGAGAGCTCAGCAGAAGATCGAGGGTAACAACTTCGCTATCAGAAAGAGCCTTCTTGAGTACGATCAGGTAAACAACGAGCAGCGTGAAGTTATCTACGCAGAGCGCCGCCGTGTTCTTGATAACGATGATATGCATGAGACAATACTCGGTATGACTCATGATACTATAGACAGATATGTGGATATGTCAGTATCCGCAGATACAAATGTAGAAGATTGGGATATGCAGGAGCTCAGCGATATGCTCTGCAGAATCATTACTTATCCTAAGAAGATCGAACTTACAGAGGATGAGAAGAATCATGCCGATGTTGAGCATCTGAGACAGAGACTTAAGGATGAGGCGGATGCTATCCTTGAGAAGCAGCTGGCAGAGTTCCCTGAAGATGAGATGCGCCGCGAGGTTGAGCGCCGCAGCGTTCTCAGAGGCGTTGACGTTAAGTGGATGGAGCACATCGATGACATGGAGCAGCTGAGACAGGGTATCGGCCTTCAGTCTATGGGCGGTAAGGATCCTATCGTTGAGTATAAGCTCGCTGCATTTGACATGTTCAACGACATGCTTGATTCTATTAAGGAAACAACAACACAGCTTGTATTCCACACAAGATACGTTCCTAATAAGGAAGTTGAACGTGAGGAAGTTGCAAAGGCTACCGGAACCAACAAGGATGATACAGCTAAGAAGAAGGCTGTTGTTAAGAACAAGAAGGTTTATCCTAACGATCCTTGCCCATGCGGTTCGGGAAAGAAATATAAAGAATGTTGCGGAAAGTTTAAGTAAAAAATATGCTTGAATTAGATGAATATAAATTTGAATACGGCAAGTATGCCACACCGCTCGAAGAGGTCGGGCAATCTCTGGACATAGAGGGCAAGAAGGCGCGCATCGCCACCCTCGAAAAGTCCATGGAGGAGCCGGGCTTCTGGGATGACATCGAGGGAAGCGGCAAGGTCATGAAGGAGCTGAAGAACTTAAAGGATAACATCGAAGAGTTCCGAACCATCAGTTCCGAGTATGACGATATCGGCGCTATGATCGAGATGGCAGAGGATGAGCCTGGTGAAGAAGAGCTGGTTACGGAAGCCGGTGAGATGCTGGATGCATTTAAGAAGAAATTCGAAGCTTTCCGTATACAGACACTTCTTTCGGGAGAATTTGACGAGTGCAACGCGGTTGTATCTCTTCATGCCGGAGCCGGCGGAACCGAGTCCTGTGACTGGGCGAGCATGCTTTACAGAATGTATACCCGTTGGGCCGATAAGCACGGTTTTTCCGTAGAGGAACTTGACTTCCTTGACGGAGACGAAGCAGGTATCAAGACGGTTACATTTCAGGTAAACGGATATCATGCTTACGGTTATCTGAAGTCCGAGGCAGGTGTTCACAGACTTGTACGAATCAGTCCGTTCAATGCGGCAGGAAAGAGACAGACGTCCTTCGTATCCTGCGATGTCATGCCGGACATTGACAAGAATATAGAGATCGAGATCAACGATGACGATCTCAGAATAGATACTTATCGTGCCAGCGGAGCAGGCGGACAGCACATCAACAAGACGTCTTCCGCAATCCGTATAACACACATTCCTACGGGAACGGTAGTGCAGTGCCAGAACGAGAGATCACAGCATCAGAACAAGGATAAAGCCATGCAGATGCTGAAATCCAAGCTCTATCTGATGAAACAGGCAGAGCAGCAGGCACAGCTTTCCGATATAAGAGGAGAAGTTGGGGAAAACGGCTTCGGAAGCCAGATCAGGTCTTATGTCCTTCAGCCATACACTATGGTAAAGGACCTTCGAACTTCCTGCGAAATGGGTGATGCAGGAAGGGTTCTGGACGGCGATATCGATCCGTTTATAAATGCGTATCTGAAGTGGATCAACACTAAGCCGACTGAGGAATAACGCATTTCGACAGCACAAAAACAATCTATTCAGAAAGAGGAAAAGCTATGGTAAATGTTGCAATACTTGGATACGGAGTTGTAGGCTCCGGCGTATATAAGGTAATTAACGATAACAACAGTCATGTATCCAGACGTGCCGGTGAAGAGATCAGAGTAAAGTACGTTCTTGATCTTAGAGAGTTCCCGGGAGATCCTGCAGAGGACGTTCTGGTTCACGATTTTGATGTAATACTGAACGACGAAGAAGTTGATATCATCGTTGAGACAATGGGAGGCGTTGAGCCTGCTCATACATATGAAGTTAAGGCTCTTAAGGCCGGCAAGAGTGTATGTACCTCTAACAAGGAAGTTGTTGCCAAGTGCGGTTACGAACTTCTTCAGCTGGCAAGAGAGAATAACTGCAATTTCTTCTTCGAGGCTTCGGTAGGCGGCGGAATTCCTGTTATCCGTCCTCTTATCAACTGCATTACTGCAGATCATGTTAAGAGCATTTCAGGTATCCTTAACGGAACAACAAATTACATCCTTACAAAGATGGCTGATGAAGGCCTTGCATTTGAGGATGTTCTTAAGGACGCTCAGAAGAAGGGTTATGCAGAGAAGAATCCTGAGGCTGATATCGAAGGATACGATGCATGCCGTAAGATAGCTATCCTCGCATCTCTTGCTTATGAGAGACAGGTTAATTACGAAGACATTTATACAGAAGGAATCACAAAGATCACGGGAATCGATTTCTGGTATGCAAATCAGCTGGGAGCTTCCATCAAGCTTCTCGGACTTGCAAAGAGACAGAACGGCGTGGTTTACGCAATGGTTGCTCCTTTCATTGTAAAGGCAGACAATCCTCTTTACGGAGTAAATGATGTATTTAATGCAATTCTTCTTGACGGAGACATGCTCGGAGATGTAATGTTCTACGGAAAGGGTGCGGGATCACTTCCTACAGCCAGCGCCGTAGTTTCAGATGTAATAGAAGCAGCTAAGAATAAGGGAAGAAATATTCCTATCCTTTGGAGACCTGAGAAGAGAGAACTCGGAAGCGTTGACGTATTCGAGACATCTTATCTTGTACGTGTTTCCGGACTCAAGGGTGTTGAGAGAATCAAGAGTTCTTTCGGTACTGTAGGAGATGAGTTAAGATTCGAGAGAAACAAGGAAGAGATCTTCAAGAAGGAGATCAAGGCTTCCTTCGGACCTGTTGAGTTCCTTGAAGGACAGCACGGCGGAGAGGTTGCATTTGTAACCAAGCCTATGTCCGGAGCAGACTTTGAAAAAGCTGCTGAAGATTTTATCATCGAGAGCCGTATCCGTATTGCGGATATGTAAATAAATTTAACCGTTCACGGTTTATCTTGGAGGAAAAGATACAATGTTAATCGTTAAAAAGTTTGGTGGTACATCTGTCGGCAACAGAGACAGAATCTTCAATGTTGCCAATCGCTGTATCGAAGATTACAAAAAGGGAAATGACGTGGTTGTCGTTCTTTCTGCTATGGGTAAGTACACAGACGTGCTTATCGATATGGCAAAAGAGATCAACGAGAATCCGCCTAAGAGAGAGATGGACATGATCCTCACAACAGGTGAGCAGCAGTCTGTTGCACTTATGGCAATGGCTATGGCATCTCTCGGAGTTCCTGCTGTTTCTCTCAACGCTTATCAGGTTGCTATGCATACAACATCAACCTACAGCAATGCGAGACTTAAGAGAATCGATACCGAGAGAATCAGAAACGAACTGGAGCAGCACAAGATTGTTATAGTTACCGGTTTCCAAGGAATCAACAAGTACGATGATTATACAACACTCGGAAGAGGCGGAAGCGATACAACAGCAGTAGCACTTGCTGCAGCACTTCACGCTGACCTTTGCGAGATTTATACAGATGTAGACGGCGTATACACAGCCGATCCTAGAAAAGTTAAAAGTGCACGTAAACTGCCGATGGTTACCTACGATGAGATGCTGGAGCTCGCTACACTCGGAGCAGGAGTGCTTCACAACAGATCAGTTGAGCTTGCTAAGAAGTACGGTGTACAGATGGTTGTACGTTCAAGTCTTAATAATCACGAAGGAACTATCGTTAAGGAGGGAAATAAGATGGAGAAGATGATAGTCAGCGGTGTTGCCGCAGATACAGATGCTGCAAGAGTTGCGGTTGTCGGACTTAAGGATGAGCCGGGAGTTGCATTTAAGCTTTTCAACGAGCTTGCAAAGCATAACATTAACATAGATATGATACTTCAGTCAGTAGGACGTCACGGTACAAAGGACATTACATTTACATGTAGCGTTGATGATGCGGATGAAGCAGCAGAGCTTCTTCAGTCAAAGATGGATTGTGAGTCTATCGACGTAAACAAGAAGGTTGCTAAGGTTTCTATAGTAGGTGCGGGAATGCAGTCAAATGCAGGTGTTGCCGCAAAGATGTTCGAGGCACTTTACGATGCCAATATCAATATCAGAATGATATCTACTTCAGAGATAAGAGTAACAGTACTTATCAATGACAACGAGACAGAGAGAGCCATGAATGCAATTCATGACAAGTTCGACCTCGGAAGCGATAAGTAAGAAGATGATTTATTCCCCCGTATGATGCATTCTGTGTCGTACGGGGTTGTTTTGCAAAAACGGAAACGATATTCGGGGGAGGTAAAAATGAGCGAAAAGAGAAGTGATTACATAAGCTGGGATCAGTATTTTATGGGGATTGCAATGATGTCAGCTTACAGAAGCAAAGATCCGAACACTCAGGTAGGAGCATGCATAGTCGGCGAGGATAACAGAATCCTTTCCGTAGGCTATAACGGTATGCCTGAGGGCTGCGAGGACGATGACATGCCTTGGGG
>CACZHN010000021.1 GCA_902780985.1 uncultured Lachnospiraceae bacterium
CCCCGGCCGACTTCCGGAACTATCATCGGCGGATGAGGTACCATAAATGCTCCCACAACAGACATAAATACTTCCCCCGTTTCCCCATAACAATCTGTCAGCAGTTACCTTTATATTAATTCGTATTTTATTCTTATATTGTTTCCGCTTGCTTCGATGTCGCCCACGCTTCCGCTGATGATAGGCATCATCGGAGGCAGATGTCCGATATCCAGATCCATGATTATCGGAACCCCGAATTCTCCGACAATATCAGTGATCGCATTATACATATCCACGCCCAGAGCTTCTTCCCCGAAATGTCTCGGACGTCCGATCAGAAATCCCTTTGTGTACTTGAACCATCCGGCTTCACGCATTTGCCAGAAGGCGCGTCTTACCGAAAGCGGATCCAGATCGCAGCACTCCAGGAACCATACGATTCCGTCCTCCTTATACTTCTCCGCGAACTCCTTCACCTTGTCGTACTTTGTGCCCGCATGCAGCACCAGAATGTCGGCGCAGCCGCCGATGAGACGGCCCTTCATCTTGACCGTGCCTTTATATTCATCTCCCGAAACAACGCCTGTCTCGGATGTCTTGTCGGTCTCCCCCGGAACAAAGTACTGATAAACCGGTCTTTCATTTACCTCATAAGGAGTCAGCGGATCCGGTTCTTCAATCCACTCATCCTCGCTTTCCACAGGCTTCTCCCAAAGGTCATAGCCCGTCACTTCGTCAATCTCGCCTTTCAATAACTTAAATGCATCCTCAACGGATTTATGCCAAGGCTCTCTTCCGAAGGTCGGAGCGCAAGGCGCATACATTGCCGCCGTATCCGCAAGGATCGTCGACAGGAATATATAATTCGAATTATCGGAATATCCCATGTACCACTTCGGTTCGGATGCCTTGATCTTCTCGAAATCGATGTACGGAACGACTTCGCACATCAGTTCTCCGCCGCCGCAGGTTATGATAACGTCCGAATTGTCATCGGTCATGGCGTCATTCAGTTCTGCTCCGCAAAGCTCCGGCTTATTGCTGATGCCGAGACCGCAGTTCTTGTCGCAGTTCGGACCAAGCCATGTTTTATAGCCCATTCCCTCGAATATCTTCTTTGCATTTTCAAATCTTGTCTTATAAGGCTCGATGGCCGCCGCAAATGACGGTGCTATAAATCCGATGGTGCCGCCCTCTTTAAGTGGTTTTGGGTATCTCATAAATGTATCCTTTCATGTCGCTGTTACTAATCTATATAAAACTCTTCATCCGTCTCGAGACAGATGGCCGCCAGACGACCGCCCTTAAAGCAGGCTCCGCAGTCGATGGCTATATGATTGTTCTTTCTGTAAATGTAACCCGGATTCGGGTTGTCTTCTATAAGTTCTGTAGGCGTGTGTCCGGAAATTACAAAGAAGTTCTTTCTTCTCGGATAGTACGGTACGTTATAATCCGCGCGATCCCAGACTATCTCCTTCAGGGAATAATCCACTATGCATTTCTTCGGTGAATAATTTCCCAGTCCCGCATGGACCAGCAGATATCTTACGGTCTCGCCGTTTCTGATCTTATCTTTTCTGCGTCCCGGCTTGCTGCTCTGTCTCACCACCTGAACTTCCTCATATAATGCAAAGTCCTTGATGAACTCCGAAACCTCGTGTTTCATTTCCGGATCCAGTCGCTTAAACTCCGCAAGGGTTGTGGCACATCCGTTATAATGCCAGTTCACCAGATTGTTTATATCCTGCGGGCTCAGTTGTTCGATGGTCTCGTCCGTGATCTCATTTTCCAGAAAACTCAGACACTCCATGGCCATCAGCTCGTGATTTCCTACTATCGGGACCACGTTATGCATCGACATCAGTTTCAGCAGAACCTGTACCGGGTTCGGGCCGCGGTCCACCACATCACCCAGGATGTATAAAGTGTCTTCATCGCTGAAATTAATCTTATCAAGCATCCTTATGAACTTGTCATATTCTCCGTGTATATCGGATATTACATACGTCGCCAAAATAATGCCCCCTACAGATCATCTGTTTCATTATAACATTTTCGGGTTAATCTTTCGATTTAAAAAATCCTTAATTTACGGGCTTTTCAGCAGTTCGGGTGTCGTTATTTATCTTTGACGTTTTGTCTGCTCATATTTTCTTTTTGTAACTTTTTCAAAACTTTTTGTAAAATATACTTGACATAGTGTAAAACGAGTGATATATTATGACCATAGCCGGCAGACAAAACAAAAACGAAACAAATTATAAATCAGATTTTTAAAACGAAAGTAGAGGTAAATATTATGTCAAAGATGCTTAAATTCAGAAATTTCAAGAATGTTCCAAAGAAGGTTGTTGTAGCTTATATCATCAATGTTGTTCTTATTCTTGTAGGATGCACACTGCTTGTATCTGATATTTTCAATATCAAGTTCCCGTTCAACGCATACATTCCTGCTATGATCTGCATTATCATTGCTAACCTTATCAACATTACCGTTATCAACAAGTACAGAGATGTTCTCAAAGCTTAATCGAAAGAGAAGGATAATATATGAGAAAACCAAAAAAGATACTGTACTAACGAGGTTTCCCAAGTTAGTACAGTATCATTTGCACTGCAGACTTATATTCGGATAAATGCGTGGCTTTGTGAATAGCCTTCAGCTGTTTTTTGTCTATTTTCAGTCCCATGGAAAGGTAGGTCCACAGTTCTTTCATCTTCATGACTACCTGTTTCTCTCCGGCCATTTCCACAAGATACCCTTCGGTAATATCTTTCAAAAATGCTTTAAGTCGCATACGGTCCGCTTTTTGATCAAGGTCGGCAGGTATTTCGCTTCCTGCTCCGCCGAAGTTCTTGATATCACCCGGAAGTTCCGGATTCATGATAACTCCGCGGCCGATCATAACGCACTCTTCATCAGCTCTTTCCCTATATGATTCAAGATTCGTGATATCTCCGTTATAAACAATAGGCATCTTATCACCAAGAACCGTTTTAGCCATATTATATGCATCGATTCTTATCCTGCCCGAATAAAAATCACTGCGAAGGCGCGGATGGATTATCAGTTCCGATATCGGGTACTTCTTATAAATCTCCAGAATATCTTCCCACTCGGATTCAAACTCCATTCCGATACGGGTTTTTACGGATAACTTAAGGCCGTCATTGGCATCGTAAATTTCATACAGAAACTTATCCAGTTCCTCGGTCCTGTCCAGGAATCCCGATCCTCTTCCCTTGGATACCACGGTCCCCGACGGACATCCCAGATTCAGGTTCACTTCGCGATATCCCAGATCTGCCAGCTGACGGGTTATGGTCACGAAAAGCTCCGCGTCGTTGGTGAGTATCTGCGGGACTACATTTAACCCGGCATTATTATCCGGATGGACTTCCCTAAGTTCACGACCCTTCAGATGGCTGGCGGTAAGGAACGGCGTAAAGTACTTATCAATCCCGCCGTAATGCTTCTCCAGCGCATTTCTGTATACATATGTAGTTATGCCCTCCATGGGCGCCAGGTATAATTTCATCTTCTAAATCTCTTCTTCATAGTTAAGCAGTTTTCTGAAGTTTATGACACACTCCCCGTTCCAGATACCCACAGGGATATCGTCATCAAAGGAATATTCCTTCTGGTCTTCATCCAGATCGAATCTTGTGACAATAACTTTCTCAAGTTCAGGCGAGATCACCCAGTATTCGCGGACTCCTGCTTTATTATACTTCTTGTACTTTTTCATGGTGTCCATGTAAAAATTGCTCGGAGATATAACCTCCGCAATAAAGTCGGGAGCTCCCTCTATGCGGGCTTTGGTGATCTTGTTTTTGTCGCATACGATCAGCACATCAGGCCGGACCATGGTTTTGTCATCGCAGTCGAGTCTTACATCTACCGGTGCAATATAGGGATGGCAGCTTCCTTTATTTTTCCTGATGTGCATCTTTAATTCAATATATAATTCTCCGGCAACATCCTGATGATCCGTTGTCGGAGCAGCCATATCATAGAACTTTCCGTCGATTAATTCAACCCTGGTTCCCTCCGGAAGCGCAAGATAATCCTCAATCGTCTTTTCTTCGTCAACCTTTTTCGGAACCTCTTCCGGCTCGATTCTCACAGCACTGTAGGCTGCAGTTTCTTTCACAATTTCTTTTTCCACATCCTGAGTACCGAATCCGCCTCCGAAATCCGTGAAGAACTTCTGTAACGCCTGCATAGTATCATATCTCGGCGAAGTTGTCTCCCCTCCGAATATTTTCTGCACGGTACCGAAAGGTACACCGGACAGATCCGATATCATCTTATTCGAAAAGCCCTGTCGCTTTTTCTCTTCGATCATCTGTTCTATAGTCATGACAACACCCCCTAACAAGAATAGATAGTGATACATTTCTGTATCACTATCTATCATACCACTTATTAACCGTTTTTCAACCGTTTGTTATCCGTTTATCACCCGTTTATCATCCAAAGAACACTGATGCCCATACCGTTATCATCGCATCGTATACTCCGTGCAGTATGATGAGCGACAGAGTCGAACATCTTTTGATCTTAAGTCTGAGTACGGCAAATATAATTCCGATAACACTTGTTATCGCCACCTGGATCAGGTTGCCTCCGAACAAATGTATGAAGCCAAACATTATCGATGAAACGATCACCGCTATGCTGTCTTTGCCGCTGATCCTTCTGATCTTTTCATAGATCAGTCCGCGGAATACAAACTCTTCCGAAAGACCGACTCCGAAAATAAAAAATGTGAAATCATACACAAACATCCAGGCTTTATTATATCTGTTGCCGTTATCAACGTATTCTCCGAAGCCCGCCAGATGGGGTATCAACGTGAGGAACACCGATAAGACAAGGCCCAGAATAACACCTGTCAAAATCTGGATTCCTATCTTCTCTCCGGTGAATCCGTAATCCGAAAGCTTATCCTTACTTACGATCATTACAATAATCGGAATTATCATCAGCAGCACGCGGGAGCCGATTGTCACAAGCATTCTCGGCACCGGAGGAAGTCCCCCTCTGATATTTATGTTGTAAAGCATGATTCCTACAAGTCCCAGCACTGCGCCGATGTATGCTGCAATAAGTCCGATCCACTCTTTTTTCTTCGACATTTCACCCTCCCGATCAGTCCTTACTGTATTCCAGTATGTCGCCAGGCTGGCAATCCAGTGCCTCGCATATTGCCACAAGTGTGGAGAAACGAATCGCGGATATCTTTCCGTTTTTCATCTTGGAAAGATTTACATTTGACACTCCTACTTTCTCGGCAAGTTCGTTCAGTGACATCTTCCGATCCGCCATAACACGGTCAAGTCGCAAAATAATCTGTCCCATATCCGTCCTCCTTTACAGCGTCTCGTCAGCCTGAATCTGCAATGTCTTACCGTAATCGAGGATCGTGTAAACAACCCAGGTTATGACCAGACCCAGTATTCCGTATACCGTTCCCGGGGTGAAGAACATCACGATACTTGCTACTATCATTACCGTAGTGATGCGGCGGATAGCCTTATCAGTAAACGGATTTTCCTCTTCTCTTATTATCCTGAAAACTCCGCCCACCAGCTTCATCATGATCGCGAAGACCAGCAGGATGAAGAATCCGGCTATACTGTAAATGATGAATACCACCGAATAAGGGTGTGTCTGAAGCGCATCCCTGATTGCCTGAACATCGGAATGAATGGTGTTCGGATTCATGATGGTTATGTTAAATGCGCTTACATTTCCTATGCTGCTTTCAAATGTTACGTGTCCCGAATCGACTCCCTTCTGCACCCATGCTTCAAATGCATCGGTCTTGTACGCAATAATCGTGATGAGAACCAGGCAGAGCACGCATAGGATAATGCCGATCACGAAAAATACCTTCGTAACCTTTTCGCCTGTCTCGCAGCTTTTTTTAATCTTTTGAAGTTTTACACTTTCTTCCATAATCTATTCTCCTTCAATCATAAAAATCGAACGTCTGATGGTTTATGTTGAAATGAGAATATCACTGAAATTAATCTTTGTCAACTAAAATTTAACGTTTATCGTTAAATATTATATTTTAAACGTAAGAAATGTATATACTATCAATCCACCGTAATATGCTATTGCACATATCTTGGCCGCCATATGATTTTTTCCCGTCAGGTCAGAGCCCGCTCCCATACGGATCAGTTTGTCTTTATACGTAAGGTCGTGGATAACCAGCAGATAGTTTATCACACCGGCGATAATGTCAACTGCCAGGATAGCAATACATAACTTGATCCTGATCTCGGGCTGGGTATTTTTCAGATAACTCCACGCGAACCAAAGAATAATGTTGAATATGAAGATTCCCCCGCCCATAACACCTCGGATGCACTTATTGTTCCAGATTTTGCTGCGCAGATCGCATATCTCCCGGTTATTCAATTGTAAAGGAGTGTCCCCATGTGTCATTTTGACTAATCAACCCCCGTCCCCATGTCTCAGTTTTTCAGCTATGTAGGCAGACAGGTTAAACTGCCTCAGGCTGCGGTCTTCGTAGAATGAACTGCAGCGGTCGAAGTATTCGCCGGTCCAGCCTTCGTCGTAGTTGGCGATGATCGGAGCCGCGTCGGTCGAAAGGTTGGCCAGATAATCGTAATCCACCGAATATGCTGATTCCAAAGTTTTTGCGTGGCTCAGATTGTAGTCGGCGATTATATAGTCCATACGGGCAAAGCCGATTATGATATAAAGCACGCTTACTACTATGATGCTGTATCTGAACAGCGGGAATTCGTTCTTATAAATCGATACGATGACTGCGATAAACAGCAGCGAAAGCACCGCCAGTCCCCAAAGAACCCAGATTCTTAAGGATGTAAGCAGATACGCATCGATATACATTTTGATCCTGAAATAACTTGATGCGATCATTACATATGTGCAAAGCGAGATGATCGTCATAAGAACCTTCAGCACAATATTTTCTCTGAATCGGCTGTTCACAAAGATTACCATCAGGAAATTGATGATGCTTACCGCCAGCAGCTGGTAGAAACCTTCATGAGCGTACTGCGCGTAAGTGTAACCTCCCGGAGGTGTACCCTCTCCGCGGAAAAGGTATACAAACTGGATCACCGAAAACACAATGTATAAAAGCGAAACCATGGAAAGCACCGTGATGGCGATCACCGGCTCGTAATTTCTTTTATAAACAACCTCTTCACTGAGGGTTTTCTTCGAGAAAAATCTCATAGTACAGTATGCCGCAAAGTATATAAGGAGAAATGTAATCGCAACTCCTATTCCGTTTCCGAAATTAATTTCAACCAGCAGGTATCTTGTTATCAGGCTTCCGAATACAAGATCCGCTTCGGAAAGAAGGAGCATAAGGATTGCCACCACCGGAAATGCTATTACAAGGCCGATAAATACATATTTTATCGTCTTCCTGCGCTCTCCGCCCTCGGTACCTGCAGCGCTTCTCTGTCTGAGGACCGCCATATCCTTTCCGAAATCATCCATGGCTCCCACCGAAAAGATGAAGGATTCAAAGACGGACATTGCCGTCTTACCGAAATTCCAGCGGCTGTCATCATAGACATTATGAAGCATGAATATAAATATCATCAGTCCCATTCCGAGTTTGTTGTAGAACAGGATTGTAAGATTTCCGGTAAGAAAGTCTATCACCGAAAGTGCCAGGATCACAAAAGCGTAGAACCAGCTTGTCCTCTTTATCTCCACATCATACTGCTTAAGGCTGTATATCATATAGACCAATGTAGCTACGGCAAAGAACGGCATGGTTATACCGCAAAGGTTTTTATAAAGGCAGAATGTCGAGAACGCCGCATACAGAAGCGATGCAAATCCCAGCCTTCTGGCCATTTTCTCCCTGAAGTCCGGCGCCTCCGAAGGAACCGGCGCATAATAAATCATATTTTGTGAGTTATAGTAATCCATCATATTATCCCCGTTGTTAAAAATGAAACTGCAAATATAAATCCTAAGATTATCATTATTATGTGCTCTCTTTTTTCACGTGGTGTAAAGTTATGTCCGTATTTCTCATATCTGACAAAGGCCTTAATGCCGTATCCGATAAAGATCGGCGTTCCTAAAATCATCATTATTCCTATCAGGCATACCAGATACATCCCTATATAATCCGTAATTAAGGCTATCATTTTCTCATCCCCTATTCTTCTCTATACTCCAGTATATCCCCCGGCTGACAGTCCAGGACTTCACATATCTTATCAAGTGTTTCAAATCGCACTGCTTTGGCTTTTCCGTTTTTCAGAATTGAAATGTTTGCCAGCGTGATTCCTACCTGCTCAGCCAGATCGGAAACTTTCATCTTGCGCTTTGCCAGCATAACATCAAGATTTACTACTATCATGCCGACACCTCCTATATTGTAAGCTCATTTTCCTGCTTGATCTCGTATGCGTTTTGTACAAGCTTAGACATCGCATAGCACAGGATAACAAATAATACGAAAATTATGATCTTCAGAAATGCATATGACAGCGGGATCAGTTCGATCCGGCCTTTTATAAGCCATACAAGGATCTGAACAGCGTACTCGATAATGGCAAATGCACCGCAGATGCCCATGCATTTGAAATTCTTTACATTCTCAAGGGAGAAGGAATTGCTGTTTCCGATCTCCTTTACGATTTTTCCGAAGAAGAACAGTATAAGATAACAAATCACTGCAGTTATCCACCATGCAACTATATTCTGTCTCAGATAAACGGGAACAGGCTCGTTATAATCGGGTTTGAAGCAGAACGCATACAGTGTGCCGCCTCCGAAGAATGCCAGTCCCAGCAATGCCATGGCTGCCGTAACTGCTTTCAGCCACATTGTTATACTTTTTTGTTTCATAACGATTACCTCGCTTCTTGATTTGATGATGCGATTATATACCTCCAAAAAATGAATGTCAACAGAATTTTATCGTTTTGCGATATATTTTATTTGTATCACATAATATTTTTACTGTTTTTGATATTGTATACATGCCTGTTTTGTGAATTTTCGGACCTAAAAATATGTATGAATTAACAGTTTGTTTACAAATAATTAAAAGTGCGGTAATCACTTCATATAGGGAGTGTTGTAATATATAGTCAACCAAGAGATGGTGTTCTCGTAAAACTCTCAAATGGTTATAGATTAAATAGTGTGAAAAAAAAGCACCCGAAAGGGTGCTTTTTTTCATGCTTTTTTGCGGCTGATATTTAGAAGTTGCTTCCGTTCCAGCCCCAGTCATGAGTTGTCTGATATTCTACGTATATATTCTTTCCCGGAATTCCCAGTTCTCTCTCATATACTTCGCATATCTTTGCTGTCATCTTTTCAAATGCAGCCGAATTAGGTGATCCGAGAAGATCTACTGATACAAACGCGCCCTTCTCAAGCTTGTTTCCCGCAAAGTAAAGGCAGTACTCATCTTCGAATCCCACCATAAGAAAACTCTCAGGCTTTCCGATTATTGCAGCAGCCTTGCCAAGCTCGGACTTAAGTATCTCCTTCTTCTCATCACTGAGTTTAACTGTAATCTTTGAATTGATAAATGGCATTTTGTAACCTCCCAATAAAAATTTTAATCATCATACCATGAGGTAAATAATCTTGACAATATCTTGACACTTTCTTTGCCGGTTTCTTGACCGTCCTCGTGTATTCTTACATCAAGCAAAGGGAAAACAAAACAACCCAAACACGAAACAAAAAAATAATTCATTCACGGAGGAAACAAATATGAATACAAAGTCAATCACATTATCGGATTCAAAGAAAGACTTAATCGCACTTATCGATCATCTGGCAGGAGCTGCAATCGGAATCATGGTCATCTTATCAACACTTACAGACCGTTTTGATAAAGACTTCTGGATGTATATGATAATCCTCGCCGCAATCTGCTCCTCAAAGGGATTTACATTTAACTCAGCAGAAGATAAGAAGCGTCAGGAAAGAAAGGCTGCTATCATCGCTATAGTATCAACAGTTGCTGTAATCGTCCTTTATTTCGCATTTAAGGGAATATGGATACTCAACGCAGGATGCTGGCCGTTATTCATCGGAACAGCTACAGCTTCATTCAGCATTGCACTGCTCGTACTTTTCGCAATATCACGCAGACATAATTAAAAATCATATATTTCACTAAAAAAATTGCCCGGAAATGCAGGTGTGTCTCCTACATTTCCGGGCGCCCCCTTATATAAATACTTTTATGTATTTAGCAAATTAACCAATCAGTCTTCACCTCTGAAGTACTGTTCTACCATATCTATAAATTCTTCTCTGTAGTCGTCGTCTTTAACATTAACAGAATTTGCCAGATCAAGTATAAGTTCCTCATTTGTATTTCCCATGTACTCGCTGTCCTTAAGGTACATTCCGAATGCTGCAACTGCTGCTGCCCATCTGATATTGTCGCTGCCCTTCTTTGAGTAGTCGTCTGTGTCACATACGAAGTCGAGAAGCTGACTCTTGTCCGCATCCGGCTCCTTATATCTTACTCTGAGTGTGAAAAGCTCGTCGTTATATTCGCCGTCGCCGTAGATTTCGTTGTCTGCGCCGTTCTGAGAATACTTCATATCAACCGATGGAATATCCATGTCGGAATCTGTTCTTACTATCTCGTATATAGCCGTTACGCTGTGGCCGGCACCCATTTCACCGCCGTCCTTCTTATCATCGTTGAAGTCCTCTGCAGCCATGGTTCTGTTTTCGTAACCGATGAGTCTGTAGCCCTTTACAAGTGCAGGATTGAATTCAACCTGAAGCTTAACATCCTTGGCAACTGTCAGCATGTTTGCTCCGAGATCGGATACAAGCGCCTTCTTTGCCTCGAAGATAGAATCGATGTATGAATAATTTCCGTTACCCTTATCTGCAAGAGTCTCAAGCTTGTTATCCTTGTAATTTCCGTAACCAACGCCGATAACGCTGAGGAATACACCTGATTCCTTCTTCTCTGTTATAAGCTTCTCAAGCTCTGTCTCGCTTGTTACGCCTACGTTCAGATCGCCGTCTGTTGCGAGGATGACTCTGTTATTTCCGCCCTTAATAAAATACTCTTCAGCTATTTCATATGCTGTCTCGATACCGTCTGCACCGTTTGTCGAGCCGTGTGCTTCAAGAGCTTCTATCTTTGCGCAGATTTCTTTATAATCAGCTCCGCTTGCTCCTTCGAGGACAACTTCATGACTTCCTGCGTAAGTTACAATTGAAACTCTGTCCTTCTCTGTAAGATTCTCTGCCAGCATACACATGGACTTCTGAACCAGAGGAAGCTTGTTGTCGTCAAACATGGAACCCGAAGTATCGATAAGGAATACTATGTTGGATTCCGGAGCGTCGCTGAAATCTATGGCTTCCGTGTTGAGAGATACAAGCGCAAGCTGTGTATCCTTATTCCACGGACAATCTGTAAATTCGGTATAAACTGAAAACTTGTCGTCACCCTTAGGTGTCTCGTAATCATACTTAAAGTAGTTGATCATTTCCTCTATTCTTACCTGGCCGGGATCAACACCGTATCCGTTCATGATGCCGCTTCTGATCTGTGCATATGCTGCGGTATCAACGTCCGCTCCGAATGTGGAAAGCGGTGCTGTCTTTACCGACTGCCATGAATTTTCGGCAAGATCGTTATACTCATTTGTATAGAATTCTTCTTCAGGAAAATCGTATTCTTCATCATAATCGAGTCCCCGCGAATTCATTGTCGGAGCTGCGAACATTGCTCCGCCCTCCAGTTCAGCCGCATCAAAGTTTTTGGAATTCTGGCTGTATGAATAATCATCCGAAGCTTCTGTTGTAGACTCGTAGATCTGGGCCTCTGTTGCAGCTTCCGTTGCGGCCTGTGTCTCTCTTTCCGTTGAAGCAGTCGTACGCGCCTCGGTACTTCCCGTCTCATCTGTCTTTCCGCAGGCTGCCATACTTAACATCATTGTTGCCGCGAGTGATGCGGCCGTTATTTTCTTAAAACATCCTTTTCTCATATTTCGTACCTCCCAATATATTTGAAAAAACCACCGATATTTTCGTTGCTTATACTATGTATACTTTTGGGGTCGAAATATTTATGGAAAAATTTTTAAAAAATTTTTTGGAACCGGGGGACGCCGGAAAAATGAAACACGGGGACGGGGGTTGAGTAGTCAAAATGACTACTCAACCCCCGTCCCCGTGTTTCATTTTTCCGGCTTCGATAATTATCCGTAGAATGCTTCAAGATTTCTCTTGAAAAGTTTTGCAGGTCTGTGGCCTGCTCCGCTCATCATTTCGGTTGTCTCTATAACGAATGGTGCAATCTTTCTTCTGAAGTTAGGTGTTGTAAGTTTCTCGCCCAGGACGATCTCGTATGCTTCCTGGAGGCTGTACAGCGTGAACTTCTCAGGCATAAGGTCGAAGATGATCTTGCCTGCGTCATCTGCACTTTCATGAAGTGACTTGAAGGCTCTTGTGATTATCTCCGCATGGTCAAATGCGAGGCGTCCGCCTTCAATGATCTCATATTCAATCTTCTCATGGTGGTCGTTGTAAGTCTTTATCTCTTCAACAACCGCCTCTATTTTTTCACCCAGATCCTTGTTTTCGAAGATCAGTTCATATCTTGTATTGATCTCGGCTGTCTTAGCCTTAACGTGCTTCTTCATTTCACTTCTGACTACATCGATGGTGAACCATGCCGCATCGCCTGCGTCTGTTCCTGCGCTGACATTACATTTCTCGGAATCCACAAGTGCAAGGAAGCCTTGAGATACGATCCACCCTCTCGGATCTCTTTCTGCCGCACTGAAAAGGCCGAAAGGCTCGATAAATGCACTGTCAACTCCGGTTTCTTCTCTCAGCTCACGAAGAGCCGTGTCGCGAAGTTCCTCTCCCTGCTGAGCAAAACCACCCGGAAGTGCCCAGTAATCCTTGTACGGAAAATCTCCTCTCTTTATCAGAAGCACACCCAGCTTCTGCTCCGGATCTTTTCTGTATTCATTGCTCTCCTCACCCTTCAGGATTGCAAATACTGCTATATCCGCTGTAAGTGAAGGTCTGTTAAACTTTGTTATGTCATAGGACTTCAGGAATTTCTTCTCCTCATTTGACATTACATACTTTCTCATCTCGCTTGTCTCCTTTTCTTGATCCTCTGTTATTTTTCCTTCTCAGCTTCTGCTGTTTTTTCCTTTTTCTTATCTGCCTTATCCATCTTATCGGCTATCGCCCAATGCATAAGCCATCCGACCGCTCCTATGGCCATTCCTCCGAGATCATAGATAACCTCGATCACCGTTCCATCCATAACTCCCAGTATCAAAACCGTAGGGAGCAGCATAAGTGCCAGAAAACCTATGGTTCTCTTATAATTTCCCGCTGTCAGCGAGTAAAGAAATACCAGAATGGCCAAATGTAACGGCACCGCGAAGAAATACAGTCCCATGACCGTATCTCCCAGGTCATATCCTTTCTGATTACTGTCATAGATATATACTATCGGCATAACGTATATGGTAACTGCCATACATATGATGTATGCTGCGAAACAAAGATTTTTCCTAAGACTGCTGTTCAGATATTTATTCGCGTCAAATGTGCTGTACATATTTCTTCCTCGGTTTCGGTTTGGTTTTCTTATTTATCTACATCTACGAAATAGTAATACTCTGCCGCATTCATGTTTGCGACATCAAGTGCATGTCCTTCGTCTGTCTTAATGTAGCATCCGTAATACGGTGTATCCACGGTCTTGCCGCCCATTGTATCTTCACCGTCAATATAGCATTTCTCATTATGGAGCATGAAGCAGACCAGGTTTTCCTTGTTGTACTGTGCATTTCTTTCGAACAGGCCGTCCAGCTCTTCCTTTGTGACGCCGTACTGGCTGAGATCTTCGGTTACATAGTTATAAGCTTCTTCGCCCATGTAGAATTCATAATGTCCTTCATAGTAGTAGTTGGACTTATCATATCTGTCCTTATAGTACTTAAATGTTCCGTCGGACTCCGGAACTATCAAAGACTCGCTATGGGTTTCAAGCCAGTCGCTCTTTTCAAATATATTCTTCTCTTTCACTGTTGTTGTACCTGTACCGCTTCCCGATCCGCCGTTTCCCGCTGTTTTTGAATCTCTCATCTTGAGGATTATTCCTACCGCTCCTAAAATAACAAAAAGCGCTGCTGCAATGATCAGTCCGATAACAAGGCCTGTCATTCTCTTCTTAGGCGGTGTCTGATACGGCGACCTCTGCGGGTAACCCTGCGGTGGATACGGTTGCTGTGGGTAGCCCTGTGGCGGCATCTGCGGCTGTGGGTAGCCCTGTGGCGGCATCTGCTGCATCTGCTGCTGCGGATACGGCTGCTGTGGGTAACCTTGCGGCTGCTGCATATTTCCCTGTGGATAACCGCCCTGCGGTGGATATCCGTAACCTTGCTGCGAATTGTAGTTCTGATTATTATCCATATGAGACCCCCTGCTTTTCTATCCTTATCCTCTGTTTAGTAGGTCACATAAATGTGACCCTGCTTCGCAAATAAAAAAACATATTATCGTATTGATAATATGATATTAACAGAACATTTGATGTTTGTCAACTACTTATTATCATTTTGATAATATGTCTTTTATAAGGTGGTTAAGTTTTAGCGATTTTTATTTATCAGGAAAGCACGCGATGATCTCTTCAACCATCGGTTTCATTGCCTCGAATTCACTCGGCATTTTTGTCTCTATCCTGATTTTTATATCATCAGCGTATTCAATACGCATTGATAACTGAATATTCTGATCCGGGTGTTCATCCTCCGGATGTTCTCCCATTCCGTAGTAACCCCTGTCGTGATTTCCGTAATCTCTCTTTGTATAATCGAATCTGCTGAAATCGTAATTTCTTACAAGGTTGTATTTCAGAATGATATCGGCAATCTCTTTATATGTCTCATCCGATATATCTTTGTAATCGTCGGAATAGAATTCTTCTTCACCGTCTATACAAGTAAGCTTAAAGCTTACTATATCCGCTGTTTCAGGCATCGGATAAAGTTCGCTGTGGCCCTTTGATTCGAACCAGTCCGCAAATACTCTGTAGATCTTTTCTTCCCAGGAGGACATCGGATCGTTATCCATGGTGAAATCCAGATATTCTCCGGATGCATAATCCACCACGAAGTAGATTGCCTCAAATTCTGGCGGAAGTCCCGCCGTAACATCGTATTTGCCGTTATATTTCACAAGATTCTCATCATCGATAACCTGCTGCAATGCAGTCAGAAGTTCCTCATCGGCTTCTTCCTTCAGCCCGGATATATATTCCGAAGCCACAAGTTTTCCCGATTCGTCTTCTGCTATCTCAAACTCGAAAATATTACTTTCATCCGCGGACCATCTGTCCGTCAGATAAAATCTCGTAGCAAACTTTACTATATCCTTGGACTCGATGACCTTCGGTGCATTTTCATCAACCTTAATAGTCTGTCCGCCGGTTATAGGATTTTCCATACCCGCATCCTCCTCTGTCTGTGTCTCGGTCTGAACCTGAGTCGTCGTCTCTGTTGCCGTCACAACCTGCGTCGCTGTCTCAGTCTCCGTAATCGGATCCTTTGTTTCGGAACAGCCCGCCGCAAAAAGCGGAAGCGCACAGAGGAGCAGTGTTATCAATCTTTTCCCTGCGATCTTTTTCATATTTAAAACCTCAACCATACATATATCAATAACCTTCACTAATAAATATGCCATACATTCCGGCACATTTCAAATACATTGGTTGAGGTTTTATATGCTATTTTCTGTATGTATCTTCCCGGGTTTCACCCTTGGATACATAGTTCGCTTCGCCGGCCAGTTCACTGTCGAATTCATTTAAATGCGTGACAGCCAGCGTCAGCTTCACCCTTACATCTTCCGGGAATCTCTCACTATCGAAGTCCTCTCTGATACGCTTCTTCAGCTGTTTCCCATCGAGCCTTCCGTATCGGATGGTTCCCTGGTAAGGATTGGGTACATTTGTCATATCAACCATGTCCGGATTGATCTCGGCCTTATCGCATTCCTCATCGAAGCGGCCTGCGCCGTGGCGCGTCAGATAAGTTCTGGTAACATAACAAACTTCTATATCATTTATAGTCTCACCGTCTCCGGTGCTTTTATCTCTGTTATTGAATTCCCTGATGATCTCGGCAGGATTACGAAGACCTGTGTTGCTCGGCGTAGTATTGTTGCCGTATTCCTTTCTGTTCCGGTCAAGAAGAAGCCCCTGGCCGTTCTCAAAGATCACGCGGTCATACATTTCCATTATGTCCGCATCCGCAACTTCGCAGAGATCTGTCATAAGACGGAAGTCCCGAATGTAGTTCTCGATAAGTCCCGGATCATCCATGATGTCCTGCCAGACTTCGGGAATCTCATCAACTCCCAGTTCCTTCAGCCTCTTATAGGTATATGCTTTGCAGTCCTCTTCAAGATAATCTTTAAGTTCCGCATCGCTCATCCTATACATTTCATCAAGGGTTGCTCCGTTACGCACAAGTGTTTCCCATATGCCGACACCGCAGCTGCCGTGCCTCGCATTTCCCCTATGCTGCTCGATGATCTGATTTACGATCATGTCAAACGGCGTGGTAACCGGGCTGTCCTTATCTATATAGACTTTCGGGCAGCGCTTCAGCTGCTCGTACTCGTCCATAAACATTATGGGATTCAGGATGTAGTACCTTGGGAGCCATGTGTCGGCCCCTGCAAGTGTACCAGATCCAAAATGGTGAAAGACATGTCTCTCACCGTCAGGAGACTTGACAGTATGACCACGCTGTGCTCCGCCGTTGCTGCATACGACCAGTGCCCTGCGGCCCTGCGCGGCTGCTTCTGCGGCGAAGTAATCAGACATCAGACCTTTCCCTTCATCGCCGAAATTTGCGCCTATAATAACCTTCACTTCAGCCATGCTGTCTCCTCCTTTCACGTTTTTTGCGCACCCGCCTTCCCCAAGGCGGGCACACGATTCACTTTTAACCTTGCCGGTATCGGCCCCTCAACCTTTACCAGCTTATACCAACGAGCTTCGGGAGTTCAATGCGTCCTCTTTTGAGGACTTCATTGCCGGTCTGCTTCGTTACTATCTTAACTATTTCATCGGCTATGTCGTCGATTCTTACCGCTTTGAAATGATCTCTGTCGAGAGCTTTCTCCCAGCTTTTTACATAGCTGTTAGCGTAACCGGCTCTGCCGTGATTTACATAGAGGTGATAGATATCATACTTTTCGCAAGCTTCTTTGTAGAGCTGCTTTGTCTCGATATCACCATCCACATGTCTTCCTATAACCTTTTCAAGCTTGTCTGCCGGAAGATAAGGGTTAATGCCTTCATCGCCCATTGTGATGATTATTCCCTTCTTACCTCTGTCCCAGCAATCCAGCTTTACATGATTAACTCCGAAATACCAAGCAGCGGTATAAGATTCATATCCGTTGCCGCCTCCTCCGAATTCGAAGAAAACTTTATCCAACTGTTCTGCTATTCTTATATCAGATTCAAACTGAGATACCTGAAGCGGGCATTTGTCATAGGCAAAATCTCCGATGCCCATGACCATGAACTCAACATCCTTTACCTTCTCGTAAAGTTTTGTCATGATCACATTCAGCTGCTTGGCAACCTCTACGGCCGCCTGTCCCATAGAACCTGTTACGTCCAGTGCGAGTATTACCGGAACTGTTTCCGGATGTTCTTCCGTATCGCAGCATTCTCTGAATGCATCTTTAGGATCCAGCATTGGGTCCAGACTTCTGGCTGCAAACATTTCCTGATTGCTCATATCCCCTGCAACGCGTCCTGTTCTATCTACTGTTCTTCCTACTCTGCTTGAATACTGTCTGAATGTATCTTCTCTCCATAATCCGCTACCCATAATCTTTCCTCCTTTCGGCTTAATTAAACCGTAACTTTGTATTACTGCTTGTCGTCATCGTCGTCTTCATCATCGTCCATTTCAAAGGCATCGCCGAAATCTCCGAAGTCGTCCAGGAAATCCATATTTCCCTTGCCCAGGAACATAAGCGGGAGCAGGTTGCTCATCATACCGCCGCCATTGCCGTTTCCGCCGTTGCCCTTCATCATTTCAGAGAACATCATGTACTTCATGATCTTTCCCGGGCCTTTACCCTTCTTCAGATTGTTGCCGAACATTGATACGATTTTTCCGTAGAAATATACATTTCCCATGAAAACGTGACGTTCCGGAAGAATCTGTTCCAGAGTTGAATCTTCGTAATTGATTGCCGTGATCCTGTTCTTCGATGCCTCGATAACGCATTTCGGCTTGCCGTTGGCTAAAATGATGTCGCCCGGCTTAACGCGATTTGTCGGAACCACAAAGAAGAATTCCTCTCCGATATTGAATACAAAGTTGTCGCAGTTTGTTAACTGCCCCGATGCAACCTCATAAGTCTTATACCCATTGGAGGTCTTAATGGCGATCCCTCCGTTGATCGACAGCCTGCACATCCCCGGTGCAATCTTTCCAAACATTCCGTTAAACATACCATTCATCATGCCATCTACCTCCCTTTCAAAATTTAGTGTTTCGCGAAGCTTTAATTTGTTGCTGTTTCGTTATTATCATTGTGATATTATCTCCTCGCAGGTACATCATATTATACTAATGATAATATGTCAAGCACTTTTTATCATTTTTATAATATCGTGACACATGGGGACACTCCTTGAAGCACAATCGAGTAGGAGGGGAAATTAAAATTTCCCCGACCTCTCACACCACCGTGCGTACCGTTCGGTACACGGCGAGTTTATCTCCGCCTTCAAGGCCTGTCACATGAACCAGTGCCGTGGTTATCGTATGAAGACGATATCCCTTCGCCGCCTGCTCGTTGATGATCTTCTCGAGTTCCGGAAGATTACTGAGCTCCTGGTCACTGATCTTCTCCTTAAGCGCTACCTGCAATACAACATACTGTGGCATAATACACCCCCTTCTTACCACTTTTTATTCGTGGTACTTCTCCAAAAACCTGTACCTTCAATCTTTGACCGGTTTCTCCGGTCCAACAGCTATATTATACTCTTTGATGGTGCATTTTCCAAGAGTTTCTTATCTGAAGGAGTGTCAGCCCCAGTATACGATCTTGCCGCCGCAGATGGTGTAGCGGACTTTGCCCGGGAGGGTCCAGCCGGTGAACGGGCTGTTCACTGCCTTGGAAGCATATTCCTCTTCCTTCACGGTCCACTCTTCATTCTCGCCGAAGATTACTATGTCCGCCGGCGCATCTTCGCTGATGCTTCCCGGGATCATGCGGTAAAGCTTCGCCGGATTTGTGCTCATGAGTTCCATGAGCTTCATAAGGGAAATGTGTCCCTCCTGAACAAGCGACTTTATACCAAGCCCAAGAGACGTTTCAAGGCCCGTAATTCCGCTCGGAGCCTTATCCATCGGGCGATCCTTTTCTTCCTTGGAATGAGGCGCGTGATCGGTCACGATCATATCGATGGTTCCGTCCACGATTCCGTCTATTATAGCCTGTCTGTCAGCCTCGGTTCTGAGAGGCGGATTCATTCTGGCATAAGTTCCGTACTTAAGAACAGCATCTTCGGTAAGTGTGAAATGATGTGGCGTCGCTTCAGCGTGCACATCGGCTCCCTGCTTCTTCGCAAGTCTTACATAATCAACGCTTTCCTTTGCGCTGATATGCTGTATGCAGAGGGTCGCACCTGTATGAAGCGCCATAGCGCAGTCTCTTGCTACCATTATGGATTCTGCGGTAGAAGATGCTCCGCCGTATCCCAGCTGCTCCGAAACCGCTCCCATATTTACTCCCGGCTGCTTTATAAAAAGCGGATCCTCCTCGTGAAGGCTTACCGGAAGGTCAAGTTCTTTCGCTTTCTCAAGGGCCTTAAGAAGGACTTCCTCATTCATGATAGGAAGACCGTCGTCGGTAAATCCGGCTGCTCCCGCATTTGCCAGCGCATCCATATCCACCAGTTCCTCGCCGGCCATACCCTTTGTTACGGTAGCCGTCTGGATCACGTGGATTCCGGTCTGCTCGCCCTTCTTCTGGATGTATTCCAGCGTCTCAAGATTGTCCACTGCAGGCTTCGTGTTCGCCATGCAGACAACGGTGGTAAATCCGCCTCTGGCCGCAGCCGCAGCGCCCGTCTCAATGTCCTCTTTATATTCAAAGCCCGGATCACGGAAATGCACGTGCGTATCCACCAGTCCCGGCGCAACGATAAGGCCCGCCGCGTCGATCACAGCTACATCCTTATCCGCAAGCCAGGTTCCCTCGCCCGACTTAATGTCTTTCTCAACCTGAATGATGCGGCTTCCGTCGATCAGAACATCCATCACATCATCCGTTCCCGTTACAGGGCAAACTACATGTCCGTTCTTTATAAGTATCATATGTCCCTCCGTTTATCTTTATCAAGGTAACAGGAGTGTCCCCGTGTGTCAAAATGACTACGTGACCTCCGTCCCCGTTTCCCAAAATGAATAAACAACCTCCGTCCCCGTGTGTCAAAAAAAATGGTCACAGGCCGTTAGGTCTGTGACCATTCTACATCATTTGAATATACCATGCAAATGCAGTGGATCGTTTTTGTTTTGTCTCGTCGTTGTAGGTTAAATATGATTGTGTCTCTTCTATGCAAGCATTATTATGTCGCGTCTTTAGCAAGTAATCATTTTATGTAATTTATAGCTAGTAAAAATGTTTATGCCACGTCTATGCTAGTTCTCCACTATCTCGAGTTCGATACCCAGATCGTCATCTGCATTTATATTCAATTGATGTTCAGCAATATCGGTTGTGTCACTTTCGTCCTCATTTTTAATTTCCTCAAGTCTGCTGTATGCAGATGTTGAATTATGAGTTGTGACATCTGCGGGCTCTGCCGCGTCGGTCGTTTCCTCGACCGTTTGTGCCGGCACTTCCGGCTCCTGAGGATCTTCTGCAGGTTCCTCCGGCTCTTCTTCAAGAACCTCTGTCTCTGCTTCTGTCTCAGCCTCCTGAGGCTCCTCTACAGATTCTTCCTGAATCTCTTCAGATTCCTCATAAGAATCTTCCTGAACTTCTTCAGGCTCTTCAGCTTCTTCCTCAACCTCTTCTTCTACATCGTCGTCATCATAGTTCTCCGGCTCCGGATGCTTGATCCTGTTCTTCACGCCTTCCATGAATTCGCCGGCCAGATCGAACAGCTTCTCTTTATTTGTGCTGTTGAAGACGACGCCTCTCTTAGTATAAAGCCATATGACTGTTCCGATGACCGTTAATGCAGGAAGCAGGAGCAGTATGCAGCAAAGAATAAATATCCTGCCGGCACGCTCAACCTCAAACCTGGCAACATTTTCCCAATAAGGATATGTTATGGCATCGGTCCTCATAGTCATATACTTTTTGTTCTTAATATATTTATAGAGTGACGGAATATTGAATCTGTTCGTGTTCTCCAGTATCTCCGTATCACCGAAGAAAAGTGTCGAACGCTTGTCAGCCATTTCTTCATCCGTCTCTTCTTCTATATCCAAAGCTTCCGCAAGTGTGTTGTAAGCATAATTCGGAATAGGGTTCGGCATAACCGCCTCATAACAGGTGATCGGCGAATTCTCTATTCCCATTTTGGCAAATGCGGCATACGGCACATACACGCCGTCGAAATTTCCGTAAGCCATTTCCTCGGTCTTGTTCTGCGGCATTTCCACAACACCCATTACGGTGAAAATGCGACCGCCCATCCACACCTTCATGCCTTCGATGTCATTTCCACCGAAGAGGTTCCAGGCTACATTTTCATCCAGAACGATCTGAAACGGATCTTCACCGTCAGACTCGACTATCGCAGACTTTACCGGATTTATATATCCACCGCTCTTTAAAGGAATCGGATGTATCTGAAAGAAATCATCACTTACTCCGTAAACATTAGCGGTCACTTCTTTTCCTTCTCTGGATACGCTCAATTGCTGCAAAGAGCAGTATGAATCGATCCAGGCTCTGCCGGTTACTCCTTCATTTACATCGATAAATGTATCATCGTAAAGCTTCTTCATGATGTCGTTATGAATGGAGGTCATGTTTTCGACCTTCATCGCTTTTGAATCGGCAAAAAAGGCACTTACCTGCGCACATTTCACATCACCGGATTCCCAACGGGCTCCGGCCTGCTGCGAATACATGCGTTCCTCTCTCTCCGACTGAAAGAATCTGACCAGAAGAACAGTTGCCACCAGAAGAACATCCAGTATAACAAGTATTAAGATTTTTTGTTTAGATATTCTTTTCAATTTACATTCTCCGGTATCATTTTACTGTTTTTCCGAAAGTCGTACCTGCTGTCCGTTATCTATCGGCTTGGATGCATTGGTTACAACATTATCGT
Organism: uncultured Lachnospiraceae bacterium; assembly: GCA_902780985.1. The sequence continues at coordinate 22,383 of CACZHN010000021.1, forward strand.
ATTCCGTTACATCACCCTGAATAGCCGTCTTAGTGGTATCCTTTGCAACAACCTCTACTTCAACTCTCTTAACAACATATCTGTTTCCGAGAGGTGTCTGCTTAACCTTTACAACATATACATAATAACCGCCGTTGCCTTCCTTAACTACATTGTTCGGTACAACGGTATCGTATCTCTGGCTCTTCTCACCAACGGCAAACTGAAGTGTCTGTCCGATGTTGATGTCACTGCCCTTAACTTCAAATGTAATGACCATGTTCTTATTAGGGTCAGTCGAATCAGGCTTAATGCTCTTTACACTGGCAGTATTATCTCCGCCCCAGACATTTTCTATAACGGCCTCATTACCGACCTTAACAAGCTTTGCATCACTCTTAGGAATTATACATTCAACTTCATATCCGCTCTCAGCGAGCTGAAGAGTTGCGACAGGAGCCTCGTTTGTAACCTTGTCTCCTTCTTTGAGATTGATATTTGTAATGATTCCGTCTTCAGGTGCAACGATGCATGCAGTATCATCAGCTTCCTTAAGCTTCTCAATCTCCTTGCGCTGCTTATCCATAGCTTCCTGAGCCTTCTCATCATCTATGGCATCCTTCTGCTCCTGAAGAGCATCTTCCTTCTTATCCTTGGAATAATCTCTGTTAGCCTTATCAAGAGTCTGTCTGGCTTCTTTGAGACTGTCCTCTGCCTGCTTTACAGTCGGCTTAGCCTCAAGCTCCGTAATCTTTGTACTTGTTTCGGTCATCTCTCCGTTGATTTCTTCAAGTTCCGCTTTTGCAGTCGCAAGCTTATCGGCCTTATCCTGAACATCCTTGATGTTCGACTCGAGCTTTGTCTTCTGCTCGGTAAATCCTGCTATTGCAGTTTCATCCGCCGCAATCTGCTGATTTAAGATTTCATCCGCTCCGTCCGGATCCTGAAGCTTAAATGCATCTATCTCGTTCTGAAGTTCCTCGATCTGTCCATCAAGATTGCTGATCATATCCAGAGTTTCCTGATAACTTACCAGCTCGGCATATGTATCAAAATCACTCTGAAGCTGATAGATCTCCGCAGTCTTTGAATCCGATGCCGCCTTCAGTCTGTCGTATTCTCTCTTTGCAGCCGAAAGATCCGCAGCGTCCTGTCTCGCATCTGCCAGTGCATCCTCGGCATCCTTAACCTTATCTCTGTCATTCTCGATACCGATCAGCGTATCCGTGTAATCCTTAGGCAGCTCAAGTTCCCCCTTGGCCTGATCGCGTTCCATATCTTTCAGGCTTTCCTCGGCCTTGATGAGATCTTCGTTTTCTTCCTCATCAAATGTAGCGATCACATCACCCTTCTTAACCTCATCACCGTTCTGAACCAGAACTTCCTTAACTGTTCTTGATCCGCTTACGTTGATTTCCTTATCCTTTGTGGCTCTTACATCGCCCTGGCAACGGATTTTCTGCTGAACCGTAGCACCCGAAACCGTTGTGGTGGAAACCTCAGGCAGCGAGTAGTTCATGATAGTATTCGAGAAAAATGTAAGCAACAGAAGAATTACGGTAAAGATCACCGCAAATCTCTTTATTAATTTTTTTCTGCGGCTTCCGCCTGTCTTTTCTTTTTCGTCCATCTCTATTCTCCTCGTCTATCCCTTTACTGAACCTGAATAAGCTATTCCGTCTACCAGATACTCTTCTCCGTAAAGGAATATAAGTATCGGCGGAACCATATATATCGTTGCTATCGCAAATGCAAGACCGATCTCGCCCTTATTGATCTGCGACAGGAATACCGAAAGCGGGTGAAATGCCGAATCACTGAGCATGATAAGCGGCTGTTCAACCATGTTCCAGTAATCTATAAATACAAGGATTGCAACCGATGCAATCGGTCCCTTACACATAGGGATTGCAATCTTTCTGAATATCTGCCATTCGTTGGCGCCGTCAAGCTTGGCGGCCTCTATAACCGATTCCGGAATTCTTCTCATATATTTTGTAAGAAGGTACACACTGAAAGGTGCGAATATACCCGGAAGTATTATGGACCATCTGGTATCCAGAAGATTCAGCTCGTTCGCCACCAGATAGTTCGGTACCAGCGTAACCTGATACGGCATGAGCATGAGCACCAGGTATAGGAAGAATATCAATTCCCTTATTCGTCCCCTGAATCTCGCAAAACAGTAGGATGCGCCCAGCGCTATAACAATCTGGAATATCATGATCGGCAGCGTGAGAAGCACCGAATTCCAGAACTTCATCAGATAGTCGGGACTCTTTAAAAGCACTGTCTCATACTGAGTTCCCACCACCTTATCCGGGATCAGTTTAAGGTTTACCGATTCCGATCTGTAAGATGTGGTCTTTTTTCCACCGTCATCCGACGAAGTATAATCATTGAATATAATACCGTAGTTACTGCTTATTTCCTGCTCCGCCATAAATGAGTTGGCAAATGTAAGTATCGTAGGAAGCAGAAATGATACCGCAAATATCATTGCTATGAGGAACAGGATCGTTGTCTTTATTAACTTTTTAGGTTTTGATATTTTCATCTCGTTTAGTTCCGGCTATCACATAGTTTAGCCTTCGACATCCTTTCCTATCTTATCCTCAAAGATGAACAGTATTCCGATAACTATCGTCATTACTATGGCCATGATTATCGCTGCCGAAGACAGCTTCTGATAATCCAGTGACCTGAATGTATTATTCATAAAATGCTGTAACATATACAGCGAGTCGAAAGGATAATCTCCCGTAAGAAGATAAACCTCTCTGAATACCTTAAATGAATTTATAAGTGACATGATTCCCACGAAGAAGATCGTAGGAGTTATAAATCTGAGTTTGATATAGAAGAACTGTTTCCATGCGGATGCACCGTCAAGAAGCGATACCTCTATAACATCCTTCGGTATGGCGGCCAGCGCCGACATAAAGAGTATCATGTTGTATCCCAGGTTCTTCCATAAGAAGAGAATTACAACCACCACCTGTCCGTAATCCGACTTCAGCCAGTCGATAGGGTTTCCTCCGAACAGTGTGATAGCGTTGTTTACTACTCCGTGATAATCAAAGAGAACCTGCCAGATAAGAACGACCGATGCAACCGGTACCATGAGAGGGCTGAGGAAAAATGTTCTGAACTGACTCTTCATCGGTATATTTCCCTCAAGTATCATGGCCATTACAAGTGAAAGAACAATTGCAAGCGGCACAGCCAGAAGCGAAAATGTCGCGGTATTCTTGGCTGCCAGTTTAAACGCTCCGTTCTGGAGTACATTTTGGAAATTCTGCAATCCCACCGGTTCTTTGCTGATCAGGTTATCTATAACCGAATAGTAGATGACCACAAAAAAAGGAAGTACGAAGAATATCATCACACCAATCAAACTCGGAGACAAGAAGGCGGCAGCTGCCACCTTCTCCTTAAGCGACTCCTTAGGTTTACGGTATTTGATTTCGACTTCTTCTTCGGCAGGTTTCGCATTCTTAGCAGTATTCTGAGTTGTGCTCTGCTCAGCATTCTGAGTTACGTTCTCATTTGTGTCCTGATTCGCGTTCTCTGCCTTAACTTCCTTTTTAAATAATTTCATCTCTTTATTCGTCCTTAAGACCTATTTTTATTTGTTTTCCTGTACATAAGTTGTAGCTCTGTTCTGAATGATCTCACAAACTTCATCTACAGATTTCTCACCTGCAAAGTAAGCTTTTGCTTCCTCCTCAATGATCGTATTCAAGCTATCGTCATATTCCCATATACCGCTGATCCTGTTTATTGTAGTATTGAAAAACTCGATCTCTTCATTACTTACCGGCTTAACTTCTACAATAAGATCATCCCAGCCCCAGGAACCTTCTGTAGGATAAATATGATTTCCGAATTCGTCATCATATTCCTCGGTTGTCGTCTTTGACTTATAAAACGCTTCCAGAACATCCTTTCTGGTAGGACATCCGAAGGCATTAGTATAATGATGTCCCTGATAATCCTTAGTCATGAATGTTCTTATGAACTCCCATGCAAGGTCTTTATCGGCACACTTTGATGACATTGCAAGTCCGTTGTCAATCTGTGCATATATACCCTGTTTATCTTTATTCGGGTATCCTACAACAGCCAAATCGTTATCGAAAAGTTCTTTATAAACCTGAAGCTCATCAGGGTTAACTCCTCCGATCAGGAACAGCTGCTTTCCGCTGCGAAGATCTTGTGAAGTCTTTAAGTTTTCCCAGTCTATTTCCTGATCATCGCCTCTGTTTGAAACCTCCAGAAGACTCTTAAATTCCGGGGTGTTAAAGTAACACTCTCCTTTTTCCCAGTCAACAAAATCAGCACCGCAGCAGTAAAGGAAAGTCTGAAGATTATCATCTTTGCTGGTTGATTCAAACATTCTTGTATCTTCCGGCTTTGAATCTACATATGCTTTCATTTCTTCAAATGTCCAGCCGTCTATATCGCCGATATCGGACTTCTTTCCGAGCATAGCCTGTATGCCGAAGCTTGATGCAACATAATAGTTCTTTCCGTCTATCTTCATTGCATCATATACAGCAGGAATAAAATCATCTTCCGAAATCTCCGGATCATTCTGAATATACGGAGTCAGATCTTCAAGCATTCCCTTTGCGACCGCCTGATCTGTTGAGATATTACCTATACCGTTGGATACATCGTAGATATCCGGTATTTTGCCCGCTGCTATATCCGCACTGATCTTTTCTCCCGGATTTTCATCATCACTGTAATCAATAAGAGTAATTCTTACATCATCATGAGTTTTGTTAAAATTGATAACTTCCTGTTTGAGATCCGAGCTCACCCATGTACTCAACAGAGTGATCTCTTTTTTATCCTGAACTTCGGAAGGATCAACCTTTACATATTTATCATAAATCGGAGTCTGATTCTCCCAATTATATCCGATGGCAAGAATTGTATTTTCGTCCAGCAATATACAGGTGTTAATATATGTTGCGTCAATATCGGATGCTATGAAATCACAAATTCTTGTTTCCTTACCTGCTTCCAGATTATATCCGAAGAACGCCTGTTCGTTTCTGTAGAAGAAATCATAATCTCCCTGTCCCGGATATATCCATTCGGGACTCTGAAGATAGCTGGCACCCATCTTATAATCTTTCTTAAAATCACCTGACTTCTCATCCATGACTTTGGCAACCATTCTGCCGTCTTTATCATTTGCAAAGATGAGTATTTCTCCTGATTTTGTCAGGCAGCAGCCCATGATCCAGTTATCTGTCTTAGCACTTGACAGTTCTTTACCGCTCTCGTCAAATATCTTAACTTCCTTATCATATACAGCTACCAGATTTCCTTCAGGAGAAATCTTTAATGTACTGAGATATGAATCACCTATATTCTCATTAAGGAAAGATACATCCTTATCTGATATCTGATTACCTTCTGCATCAAACTCTATAAGCTTTACTTTAGATTCGTCGTCGTACTTATTCTGATACTCATTGACCATGGCGTAAAGTTTATCATTTCCGGCAATTACACGGGACAGATATGAATTCTCCGAAGCTGTCTGAAATATCTGTTTTGCCGAACCTCCTTCCAGAGGAGCCATGTATAATCTCTCGGTTGATGAACCCATATCTATCATTTCGGCATCCGCTTCGGAAGCAACTGCTTCGCCTTCCGTCCAGCTATATGTTGAAAATACCAGATTATCTCCAAACCGGACCGCATTATCTATTTCTCCTTCGACCCCGTCGAACTTAAGTTGATCATCGGCCGCTCTGAAAGTAACCTGTTTTATATCGACCTTTTCCTCAGTCGTTGAATTGCCGCCTGATCCGTTTCCGTTATCTCCACCGCTCTTTTTACCGCATGAGCAAAGGCTCATTGTCATTGCAGCGGCAAGCAGCATTGCCAAAAATCGCTTTTTCATATCCTTAAGATATCCTCCTGATATTTGTTTGTTTATCTTCTGTCTGAAAAAAACCGTAAATTATTAAAACATACACTTATAAATTCTCAATAGAGAATATCTTAAGGCTTTCTTAAAATATTATCGACTTTCGTTTATGTATGTCTGAGCTCTGTTCTGGATAGTTGCGGCTGTTTCGTCAACGCTCTTATCGCCTGCGAAATATGCCTTACTCTCTTCCTCTACGATCTCGTAAAGGCTCTGGTCAACTTCCCATACTCTTGATACCTGATCTGTAAGGTCACGGAATGTCTGAATCTCTTCATCTGTAAGAGGCTTAATCTCTACAGATACATTACCTATTCCGAATCCTCCCTGGATAGGTGTTACCTCGTTGCCGAATTCATCTGTATATTCCTTTGTTGCTGTACGAGATTTAAGATATGCCTCAAAGATATCCTTTCTTACAGGCATTGTTCCGGTACTTCCGTAATAACTCTTACCCATCTGCTCTCTTGAAACATTAAACTTTATAAACTCCCATGCAAGGTCCTTATCGGAACAAGTCTTTGACATTGCAATTGCTCCGCTTAAGCTTGCATATGTTCCCTGTCTGTCGGAATTCGGGAAGCCTACACATGTAGCTTCGTCCTTAAAGATTTCCTGATAAAGTGCCCATACATCAGGGTATACATTTCCGGCTATGAAGAGCTGCTTTCCTGTCTGGAGATCTTCAACCCAGTTCATTTCCTCATCCCACTCTGTCTCTTCATTGTTTCCTCTGTTTGCAAGTTCAAGAACTTTCTTGAAGTTTTCGGAATCAAAGTTACATGTTCCGTTTTTAAAATCTACAAACTCAGGGAGACATGTATATGTAAGATACATAAGTATTGAACTCTTACTGTTATCTTCAAAAAGATGTACATCTTCAGGCTTTGAATCGATGTATTCCTTCATCTCATCAAAAGTCCATCCTGTTCTGTCACCTACATCAGCTTTCTTTGCAAGCAATGTCATAATGCTGAACGAAGAAGGAATATAGTAGATCTTTCCTTCGTACTTAACCGCATTCATGATGCTGTCAAGGAAATCACTCTCGGATATATCCGAATCCTTTTCAAGATAAGGTGTAAGATCTTCGATCATACCCTTCTGAATAGCCTGAGTAATTGAACTGTTACCTACTCCGTAGGACATATCATAGAGATCAGGAAGATTTCCTGCAGCTATATCCGCACTCATCTTTCCGTAAGGATCTTCATCATTTATATACTCAACTATATCTATTCTTACATCTGAATGTGCCTTGTTAAAGTCAATAACATTCTGCTTAAGTGCACTGTCCGCATAGAGAGTTGAAAGTTTAAGAACTCTCTTCTCTGTTACATTTGCAGGATCAACCTTTCTGTATGCTTCCGAAACACTCAGGTTTGTTGTGTAGTCATATCCTGCTGTAACAAAATGATCCTCATCCGGAACAACACACATCTGAACACGAGACTCATCGATATAAGACGCATTGAAATCGCAAAGCTTTACGCTCTCCTGATTTTCTTTCTTATATCCGTAAAGACCACCCTCTCCTGTGTAGAAGAAGTCGTAATCTCCCGAACCTGTGTCAGCTCCGACAGTATAGTTTGTGATCGAAGTCTTTAAAGGTAAGCTGTCTCCCAGTGTTCCTGCTTCAGCATCCACTTTCTTTGCTACTATCTTAGCATCAGCATATGTGAATATAAGGACTTCATCACCCTGTGTAACAACTGCTCCCATTATATAATCGGAAGTGTCTATCTGCTTCTTTTCATTTCCGTCTTTATCAAGAACAACAACCTTCTGATTGAGGACTGCTATAATATCTCCGTCGTTTGTCACCTCAATATCCGCTACATAACCGTCTGCGTTTATCTCATCAAGTTTGGAAAGGTTTGTTTCGGATACTTCCTTTCCTTCCAAATCAAATGTTTTGAGAATTGTTTTTCCATTCTCATCCTTAACACTTAATGCAAGATTTCCGTTCGACTCGGTAAGGTTATTTGCAAAAACACCCTTTTCGGTCTCGTATATAACCTTATCTGTTCCGTCAGCCCCACGGTAATGAACCTTTGTATTGCCTTCCGGTGTAAACATATCCGCATCTTCTGCGCTGGCAAGTTCAACATCTTCTATAACAACATCGCCTGCTGCTGCATCGTCTGCTGCTGCCTCTGTCTTATCTTCTGCCGCTCCGTCTGCTGCTTCTGTCTTATCTTCCGCTGCTCCGTCTGCTGCTTCTGTCTTATCTTCCGCTGCTCCGTCTTCAGCCCCTGCAGCTTCATCTGCTCCGACTTCGTCCCCGGAGCCTTCTTCATCGTACATCTCATCAGTAATTTCCGGATAATCCGAGACCATATATGCCATACCGTCTCCGACCTTAGTCATTCCTGTTATATCACCTTCACTTGTATCCAAAACAAAGTCAGGATCGGTTTCAAAGGTGCAGTTCTTTACGTCAACAGAAGCTTCTGTTCCCGTACCGCTGCCTTCTTTACCTTTTCCTGACTCTGCCTGTTTGTCCTTGCCACAGCCGGCAACACTCAGCATCATCGATGCTGCGAGAGCGCTTGCAAGGATTCTCTTTTTTGCAATTAGTAAATCCCTCTTCTTCATTCTCTTAACCATCCTTCGTAAAATTCTAGTTTTTGGGTTTCCTTACGATGGTTATTCTATCATTGAAACTATATATTCTTTATATAGCAATACTTAATATTATATTAAGAAGAACAAAAGAATAGGTTATTTTGTTTATTCCGTTTCCTTTAAATATGTGCTTACTCGGTTCTGTATATTCTCAGCTACTTCATCCGTATTCTTTCCGCCTGCAAAATACGCCTGACTTTCCTCAACAACAATTCTGAATATATTATCGTCAAATGTATCACCATGGCTGATCCTGTCTATAGCATCGCGGAATGCTTCTTCTTCCTCATCCGTAATAGGCCTTGTATCCGTCTTCAGTCCGAACCACTCTATGCTTCCGCGCTGAGGGAAGATAGTATTTCCGAATTCATCGGTATAATCTTCTGTGGTTTTCATAGCCTTCATATACATTTCAAAAATATCTTTTCTGGTTGGGATACCGGCGAAATCCGCGTAGTTTTTCCCCTCCTGTTCTTTTGATGTACAGAACTTTATAAATTCCCATGCTGTCTCTTTATCCTTACATGCTGTCGACATACCTACAGCACCTCTGAGCGTGACATCCACACCGTTTCTGTCTTCCGACGGATAACCTATACAATAAGCATCTCCCTGAAATATAGTATCATAAACCATCCAGTTCACCGGTGAGGTATTTGTATTTATGAACAGAAGCTGATTGTTCCTTGCTTTTTCGATATAGCTGTCATCGTCCCACATATATGTGGATTCATTCGAACCTTTGTTGGCCATTTCAAGAACTTCCTTAAATTCCGGAGAATTAAAGTTACATGTACGATTATCTTCATCGATAAACTTTCCCGCTCCTCCGAATAACAGGAAGGACAAAATCGCTGTTTTCTGATTATTACACAATATCTGTATATCATCAGGATATGATCTGATATAATCCATCATTTCATCATAAGTCCAGCCGGTCCTGTCGCCTATCATGGATTTCTTGGTTACGATAACATCCAGCTCAAAGTTCGGTGTAAGATAATACAGTTTTCCGTCAACCTTTGAATACTCAATGATCTTGTCTAAAAAATCATCCTCCGATATATCCGGATCATTCTCTATATACGGAGTAAGGTCTTCCAGGAGTCCCCTGTCAACCGCCTGCTCAACGGACAGCTCGCCTATTCCGTAAGAAGTATCAAAAATATCCGGAACATTTCCCGCTGCTATATCCGCACTCAGTTTTTCAAAGGGATTATCCATCTCCGCATATTCCATCATCTCTATTCTTACATCGGGATGAGTTCTGTTAAATGCGGCTATATTCTGTTCTGTCGCAAGGCTGTAATCCATACTTGCATATTTCAGCACAGTCACTTCTTTTACTTCCGACGGGTCCGTCTTTCTGTATGCATCTACCGATGTTATATTACCCATGTCATCACCGTCGGTTCCTATGAAAAGCTCGTTATCACACATCAGGATTCCTCTCATGGACGTGCCGTCTATCCTTGATGAGTTGTAATCACAGATCTTTTTCTCCGACTTATCGGCAAGTTTATATCCGTATATTCCGTCCTTTCCGTCATAGAAAAAGTCGTATTCTCCGAATCCCGTCTGGATCCCGTTCGAATCAATGTTTTCCGTATTTAATTTGTACTTTTCACCCTGTACCCCCGTCTTCGGATCTACCTCGACCGCCTCTATACAGCCGGCACCTCCGTCTCCTACAGCCAAAAGTTTTCCGTCCTTCGTAACTACCGAGCCTATTCCGAAACTTGAATAAGGAACAACCTTACTCTCCGTACCGTCTTTCTTTAAAATGATAAGCTCCGTATCGGTATTGGCTGCTATCTCTCCGTCCGGAGTAAAACTTACATCGTAAATGTATTTATCTTTTGCTGAATTATTGAGACCGCTTAATTCAATAGTTGAAACATCATTTCCCTCAGTATCGATTATCCTGAGTGTTCTTCCAACTCCACCGCCTTCGATAAATGCTATATTTCCGTTTGCTTCAATGAGATTTTCAACCCTGCTGTCGATCAATGTCTCATATATAAGCTTTTCGGTTCCGTCCTGTATCGACTTCAGATATATATTATATTTACACATCATCTCCGCTTCGCCTTCGGTTGCCGTATCATCGGAAGTAAGATACGCTATATAATCTCCGACTTTGATCGCCGACATAATATGTCCGGAATGATCACCGAAGAATCCTTCTTCACAGCCGAAGGTCATATTCTTTACATCACTGTCTTCCCCGGCATCGCTTACAGAACCTTCTGTATTAACCGCAGCAGTACTCTCCGCAGCAGTCCCTTTCGAACCACCGCCGCATCCGCTCATGCCGAATGCCATGGACATAATAAGCATGCCCGCTATCACTCTTTTCCCTAAGTTTTTCCCCCTGTTGATAATCCTCATATTCTTTACAATCCTTTCTTTTATAAAGATTAATCCTTACATAAATGTATTTACACCTCGCTTGTATCAAAGTTGTAGCAAAAAAGGGAGTTGAAAATTCATTCAACTCCCGAAAGTGCCTTAAGCGGTTTTATTCCCGCAACCCATCTTGCAGGTATCGCTCCTGCTATGACCGACACTAAGACTGCACCGAACACCGCCGCCGCTGCCAGCCAGAGCGGCATATTGAAAAGCTTTGTGCCCTTTGCAAATTCCAGCATCGCAACAAAACGTTTATTTAAGAAATAATCGGAAATGTAGGACAGCGCCACACCTATCACTCCGCCTGTTCCGCCCAGAAGCGCCGATTCGAAAAGGAACATGGTTACCACATCGTCCTTATCCGCCCCCAGCATTTTCAACAGACCTATCTCCGTCATCCTGTCATATACAGCGGTGGTCATGGTATTGATTATTCCTATGACCGCCACCACCGCGGCTACGGCACCGATAACTATAAGTATCAGCTGAATTATGGCAGTCATACGATTTATCTGATTCAGTGTCTCCATGCTGTTCTCTGCCTGAAATCCTCTGTCGCTGATGATATCCGAAATCCTTTCCACCTGATCCACTGATTCGACTTCCACGATGAGTTCCGAATAAGCCCATACATTATAACGATTCCCGTTCTTATCCACGGGCTGATCAAGTATACGGCCATCCTTCGCATTTCTGCGTGCGAAGAGTTTCAGAGTATCGATATCGGTGTAGATTCTGTAATCATAAGGATTCTCTGTCTCACCGGACACGGAAAGCTTAACTCTGACATCATATTCTCCGTAGTATTTGAAGTCAATCTTCTTTCCCGCAAATCCCGATGCACCCTCTGCCGTATCAATGTAGGCAAGCCCTTTGCTGTCGTTGAAGAAAAGCTCTTTCGCACCTCCGCCGATGATAAGTTCCGGGCGCATGCCCTTTGCCGTCGGATATTCACCGGATGCAAGTTTCAGCGTCTCCAGATATTCTCTCGGATATCCTGATATTTCGAAAAATGTATTATACCCTGAGATACTTTCCTCTCCGAATATAGACAGCACCGGATATACAGCCTTAACTCCTTCTATCTTCTCAAAGTCGCCCATCAGCTCATCCGTAAGCAGTCTGTCCTTTCGTTCCGTAGAAGGAGAATACACATGGATCTCACGGGTACTGCCCATCATCTCAACCTGATCCAGCATAGCCTTCTTTGCTCCGATTCCGGCTGTTATCATAATGACCATGGACATGGTACCGATGGTGATTCCCAGAATCGTAAGCCAGGTTCTGAAACGCTTCTTTTTTAAGTTGGATAAACTCAGTTTAATGACATATCCCATTTACAGGTTTCCTTCCTCGTATTTATCAGGATTCGAATTCCTTCTCTATCCTTCTGAGTCTCATCCTGCGTCGGAGGATAAGGATCAGTATAATGAGCACCACGGCTCCGATCACGATACCCAGCTTAACCTCATCGGTAAATACGGGCTTAGTGGTATCAGCCTTAACTTCAATGATATCCGCGTAACTCTGTTCCTTTACATCAATACGTCCTAAAGGCACCTTCGTGCTGAATTCTTCACCCTCCAGATTTTCGTAGGTTACTATCATATTGTTTGTGGCACCGGAATCCTTAAGTGCTTTGGTCTTTACGACGATATCTACATTTCCGGCTTTGCCGGGATCGAGATTGCCTACATAACCTACACCGTCTTCGATATGATCCCCCTCTACCCTGGCCATAACCTTGTATATTTTTCCCGCTCCCGTGTTATTGACCGAAGCAAGGATTTCGATATTATCCCCCAGATGGATATTCTCTTCGGCAATATAAACGTCCGAAATCACCACATCCGTATCCAGCTTGATAGGAACATAGATTACGTCCTGCACGTCGTAGCTGCCGTTCCAGTCTTCGTACTCCGTTTTCACCGTGAGCTTATAAGACTTCTCTTCCAGATTCTTCAGCGCCTCAAGATCAAAAGAAAACTCAACGGTTTCTTCGCCCTTGATCTTCTCCACATATCCTGTGCCTGCGCTGTTTACGGGAATGAACTCACCTGCATCGGAAAGCAGCGTACACTTCAGATTGCGCACTTCGTACTTCGAGGTATTCTGCAGCGTGAAAGTCAGAGTAAATGTATCACCTGCATATACTGAGTCTTTGCTGAAGGAGTAGTTCGTAAGCATGACCCGCGGGGTGGATGCCTGCACGGCACGCTGCGGTATCATGCACATGATCATCGCAATTATGAGCATAATGATTTTTTGTTTTCTCATTCCTGTATCTCCCCATCCTTGATAGTTATAATCCTATCGGCTTCGCGGGCGATGTCCATATTATGGGTGATGATCACCAATGTCTGTCCTAAATCGTGTACGGACTTCATCAGAAGGTCCATAACCTCGCGGCCGTTCTTTGAGTCAAGAGCTCCCGTAGGCTCATCCGCCAGGATAAGTGTCGGGTTGTTTGCGAGAGCCCGGGCGATGGCCGTTCTCTGCTGCTGTCCGCCCGACAGCTGATTCGGAAGGTGGCGCCTTCTTTCGGTAAGTCCCAGCAGTTCTATGATGTGATCGATGTACTGCTTATCCGGTTTACGATGATCCAGCAGTACAGGCATCTTGATATTTTCTTCCACCGTAAGAACCGGGATCAGATGATAGGCCTGAAATATGAATCCCACTTTGCGTCGACGGAAGATTGATAGTTCGTCGTCACTCAGCTTAGTGATCTCTTTTCCGTCTACGTAGATAACACCGTCTGAAGGCGTATCTACTCCGCCCATGATATTCAGGAGTGTGGACTTGCCGCTTCCGCTGGCTCCCACAACGGATACCACGCTTCCTTTTTCTATCGAAAGATTTACGTTGTGCAGCGCAAGGACCTTGTTCTCCTTATCGCCGTAAATCTTGGTTACATTTTCCATTTTTACAAGTTCCATAATTTATTCTCCCGATCTCATTAATTCTTCGGCCACATCCAGACGCATCCTCTTCATAGGGAAGTAATATGCGCCCACCAGCACTATGAAAGACAGCACTATTGCCGCTATTATCGCCGGCCAGTTGATGAATAACCCCTGGCCGATAATATAAAACAGTATATAGTGATGGATCATATACTCCACTGCCCATCCGAATATAAGTCCTATGACACAGGCCAGAACCCACATGATCACACCCTCAAGGACCACCGCCTTAAAAAGTCCCCTCTTCGTCATACCTATGGCTCTCAGCTGTGCGAATTCATTCTGCCTCTGAGCTAAATTGCTCATAGTCACATTAAATATATTCAGACAGTTTACAAATACTATTACGAAGATGATCAGAGCGGCGTAGATCATCGGTTTCGCTGCGCCGGCAAACATAACCGCCCACCTGTAGTCCGATTTATTAGGCATATACTTCTGACCATCAGCGTAAATGGCTTCGGGTTCACTGTACTCAAGCAAATCCGCACCTACGGCTTCGGAATATTCATCCGATGAAATGTCACTGAAAAGCGTATTCTCAACATGATACTGAAAGCCCGTATAGTCATCCTTCGTACTTCCTGTTGCAGCAAGATATTTATCCAAAGGCATTATGAATACCGGTCCCTGAGACACATGATTCACATCTTGGTCAACTATACCTTCTATAATGTAGGTCTTGCATTTTCCTTCGCTTATAAGCTTCTGTCTTGCCGCTTCCACTATCCATCCCCGGCCGATTTCATCATTTATAACGGATTTATATTCTTTATCTTCCTGAAGTTTTTTTCTGTCATACTCTTCCGCATTTTTCAGCTCGGATTGAACAAGTTCATACAGTTCTTCGGGATCCACAAATGTTACACTGTCTCCTATCTGATAATCCGTATAAGTGTAATCCTTAAGACCGTAGAAAACCATGTAAGTGTTATCTTCCTCGTAATAACCCTTTCCGCCGTTTACAAGAACTATTCCCTGATCGGAAATATCCAGAGTTCCCGCAATTAGATGATCTTTATATCTGTCCCAATCCTCTCCTTCGTAACCGTAAATACTTACCGCTGCATTTGTCAGATAAAAATTCGGAAAATAGGGTAATCCAGAAGCTGTCCGTTCTTGTCATATGCTCTGCTCCACTGTTCTTTAAACTCTTTATACCGCTTTGTATCTCTTTCTATTTTCGAATTATATGTTTCCTCTGTGATATACCTCTCTTCTTCCGGAATCTCCTCATAGGTCGGAACATTTTCCAAATCCTCATCATAATGCATTCCCACAAAGTTTTGCCTCATATTGTAGAATGAGTATTGATCCAGCATTCTGTCATATAATTCCGCTGCATCCTCCATATACATTATAGATTTATATAAATATCCGATATCCTTTACTCCTTTAAACTTCTGAATGTTTCTGAGTTCATCCGCAGAGTAAAGTGATGCTTTCACTTCTTCCTTTGTGTTATACGGATATACCGCTCCTTCTTCGTACTCCTGATAATATCCGTACATTATATCGTTTTCTTTTACATACTCCGTAAGATATCCCACCGTGCTTCCCACCACAGTAACGGCTGCTATTCCGAAAGCTATGGCCGCTATGGTCTTCACAAAGCGCAGCCTGTTTCTTTTTACATTCTTATATGCATAGTCGCCTTCCACACCGAAGATAAGTCCCCAAAGTCCGCTGTGAGTCTTTCTGGTCTTTCCCAGCTTCACCCTGTAATTACCTCTGACCGCATCCACCGGCTGAATACTGATCACCTTTTTGCAGCTTTCATTTACCACAAAGTACAGGTCAAAGAAAAAACATACGATTATCATGAGCGCCGGAATTATATTGAATCCCATCTTCAGATGATGGCTGTAACAAAGCAGCACGCTTATCGGATATCCGACGGCAATTCCGATGGCAACACCGATGGATTCCTGTATAAGAGATTCCCTGAACACGATGCTTTTTATCTGCCGCTTAGTTGCTCCGATACAACGCATTTCACCGTAATCACGAAGCCTCTCGATAGCGGATATGGATATGGAATTTCTGATGATCCCGATTCCGATGATTGCAAAAATATAGGAGATAAAGATGCATAAGACAAATGCAATCCACATTTCACTTGTATAGTCGATCAGATATGTATCTAAAAGATATTCGTTGTAAGCTATTTCAACACCGTACCGGTCATGAAGATATTCACCGTACTTCTTCACCTTTCGAATGTTATTAACATTCAGATACAGGGAATTCGATGTCACCGTTTCATGCAGCCAGTAATAGGCATCACTGTACGCGCTGCCCATCTTTGCGGAACGGACGAAGTCTTCATTTACGATTGCTTCGGCGGTGTCCTTGTCATCGTTATATACAAGGATCTCCCAATCCGCTTCATTACGGATGTCAGCTCTCTGCTTCAGTAACCAGTTGTTGAAAGAATTAAGTCCGGCATAAAGAATTGCCGCAACCAGAGCACATCCGATGATCGTAAGGATTGTTCTCTTCTTATTCTTCAACAGGTATTTTTTTGAAATGTCCGCGTAGTTTTCCATATCTCCTCCTGAAAATCGGCACAGTAATACCGATGATCATTGCATTTTATAGTGATACTATATCAGCTGAGTCTTACAATCCCGTGACAAAAGAAAAAGCCCTGTCTTACATTTTTGTAAGACAGGATCTATCATCAATTCGGATGATTCTGCATAAATATACGCAAAATGTATGATGAACACCCGTTAATAACTGATTAAAATCAAACCCGTCAAACGAAATCGTGTAAACAACGATTAAGGGGAGGAAAACCATATGAAAAAATTTGCAACAATTACACTTGCTCTTGCAATGATGATGAGTCTTGCAGCCTGCGGCGATAAGGCCGAAGCTACAACTGCCGAGAGCACAACAGCTGCAGCTACAACCGAGGCAGCCACAGAAGAAGCTACAACAGCTTCCGCAACAGAGGCTGATTCAACGGAAGAAGCTACCGAAGAGACAGCAGCTGCAGGTTCTGTATCATTCGACAATCTCGAGCAGCACACATTGATTCATGAAGGCTACGGCGTAACCATCGATTATGCAATTCCTGTTCTGGATGCATATACAATTAAGGCGGGCAATAATCCGAATGTTTTCAGCACATTTGCAGAGGATTCATATTACTATACACTCAAGGATGTTGCCGACGCAAAATTCAGTCTGGCAACATATGTAAGCTTTGATATCTACAGTCAGGAAGACAGTGGATTTGCATTTGCTGAAAATGACAAATATCAGCATGTTAAGACAGATAACGGATATGATCTTGCTTACAGAATCGAATTAGACGAGGATGACAAGGGTAACAAGTGGGACGTATTCATGGATGTATACGGCGAAACATACTGGGATGCTCTTCTGAAATGCGAGATCAGAACAAACATTGCTGAGGAAGAAATGTCAGAAGCAGACTTTGAACAGTATGCACTTGCAATCGCAAACTCCGTAAAGTTCGCTTCATGGGATGAAGAAACATTAAAATCCGATGCAGGATGGGAAGTTTACACACACAACCTTAAAGTTCCTGAAAAGGTAACAGTTCAGGGTCAGGAATGCGAAGTTAAGATGGTAACATCACAGTGCTTCCCATTAGCTCAGGTAGAGTTCAATGACGGCGATCTTCAGTATACAATGAATACAGACCGTCTGTCATACAACAACATGCTTTGGGATAACACAGAGAAGAAGGCTGATGAATTCCATAAGACAACTATCGCAGGACATGATGCATATATCAAGTTCGGTGTTGGTTCTTCACTGAACGCAACAGCAGTTGTATATTTCAGCGATGAGCATGTTGAGCAGGTTGTTATCAAGTCTACAGCTTATGCAGACGGCGAAACAAAGCGCGATGATGTCAGAGTCAGCGATTACTTTGATGAACTTCAGAGCGATGAAAAAGCCGATGCAACACTTGAAAAGCTTGCAGGATATATCGGTGAATATGTTCAGACATGGACACTTGATGACGTAGAGTAAAACTTGCACCCGGGGACGGGGGTTAAGTAGTCAAAATGGGAAAGGGGACACTCCTTGGAA